>MIDO01000098.1:0-1588 GCA_001831055.1 Verrucomicrobia bacterium GWC2_42_7
ATCTCAAAGAATTTTGGCACAAAATCGTAGACTTTTGCAATATTTTTCACTTGTTCTTCTCCTAATAGCCTTAACATGAGCTTTTCTGTGAACAACAAAGATGCACCGGGCCCTACGGCTGTTATAATGTTTCCATCCTCAACTACGGGCTCGGAAGTGATCCTCCCAGGTAAGAGCGCAGCAGTAGAAGCGTGTGACGTATAACGGTGTCCAGCCAAAACACCTGCTTCGTTCAACATCACAGGCGCCGCGCAGATGGCTCCCAATAACTTTTTCTCACGATAAAACCTCTTTATTAAGTCCAAAACTAACGTGTTGTCTCGCAATCGCATAATCCCAGGACCTCCGGGGATAACGAGGCAATCGTACTCTTTCTCAAATTCTTCTTTCAACAACTTATCCGCCCGAAACGTAATATTCCGGGACCCCGTCACCCAAAGGTCATCCGTCGTCGATGCCATTACGATCTTCTCGGACGCGTACCGAAACACCGTATAAGGCACGATCCCCTCTATCTCCTCAAACCCAGGATGCATCAACATTAATATTTTCATAATCTTTATAAGTTGCTTGCTTTAGGGGAACTGCTTTTGGTCCCCCACCACCCCCTCCGAAAAGGAGTTATTTTATTTTTTGTGCGGAGATAAAATCCCAAATGGACTTTTATTTTCGTGAAAAAACATCTTTTTTATGAAAAGGTGCTGGAAAAACGTAGAATGCTGGCAAGACGATAGGCTTTTTGCTCCCTTTGCACAACTCTATAGAAAAACATCAGTTCAATTTTTGAGAAGGCGGACGAGGCGAGAGCAAGGGAGCGTACATACGTACGTGACTGAGCACGAGTCCGAGGTCCAACACACTCAAAAATTGGACTCATGTTTTTCTATTTATTATCTTGAGGGATGCCTCAAACGTAGCCACAAGGTCTCTAGCGGTAATGATGTTTCCATCCTCAACTACGGCTTGTGGCTCTATGTGAAGGAGGACATCTTTAGAGGTGGGAGAGGCTGTGTATTTTTTTCCGTCCAAGATACCAGCATGATAGAGAAGGATGGGTCCTCCACAAACCGCCAGGATCAAGCGTCCTTTTTGATGATGTTTTTTTAAAAATTCGGCAACATCTGGGTTTTTGATGAGGGTATGCACGTTAGAACCGCCTGGAATCACTAGACAAGAGAAGTCCTTGTCTTTTACGTCGAGAAGGAGAGCATCTGCCTTGACGGATAGACCGCACATTCCCTGGACTTCTGTTTGGTCCGTTGTTGACGCGATCGTTACCGAAAGACCGGCTCTCCTTAACAAGTCGGTGGAAATTGTAGCTTCGACCTCTTCAAAACCGGGGTCTACTATTACCAACACCTCCTGAGTCATGCTCTATTTTTTTAAAATATGTTCCTTCGCTTGTTCTATGGATTCAAAGAAGTTCCAATCCTTCGATTCCTCAAAGCTCTTGCACTCATGGGCCAGTTTTTGTCCTCCAACCAGTGCATGGGCTAGCGTCATTTCTTTACAGATGTTCATGGTATCATGAATAAGTTTGATGATGTCCATGTTTGCAACGGTAACTGCCAAAGCGTCAAGAACCACT
>MIDO01000098.1:1608-5058 GCA_001831055.1 Verrucomicrobia bacterium GWC2_42_7
TCATTAATTGTTCCAGTAGATGGATTTTCTGGAACTTTTACAACCAAAATATCTACGGCCGTTATAAAATAACGTTCAGAAGTGTCAAGGTTGATGGCCTTGGAAACCTTTATCTCTAGTTCATTGAAATCGATTGGCTTTGTAATGACCGAGGTAAATCCTGCTTGTTGGGCCTGTTGCTGTTCATCTAACGCCGTTTTAACAGCTAGTCCAAAAATGGGCACATATTTTGTCTTTACATTCGAGCGCAATAGACGGAATGTCGCAACTGCTGCATCGTCAGGTAGAGACAAGCTTATGATAATCAAATCAGGAACAAGCTTTGCGCAAAAATCAATGGCTTCTCCTGGAGAGGCCACCCCATGTGTTTTCCAGGGGGTTTTTACAAGTCCTTCTTCTATCTGTTTGATAATTGCGGGCTTGTCCTCAACAATCAAAATATCACAGGGATCGGTTATGCTCTTCTTTCTTGAAGAAGCGTCACCAACGGGTCTCAAATCAACAATACGTCCTACTTTTTCGACCAAAACTTCTTCTTTGAAAGGCTTGACTATGTAGTCGCGTATCCCAATTTTCGCAATTTTTAGGACATTCTCACGGCCGGCTTCTGCTGTCAACATGATAACGGGTATCACTTTTAACGCAGAATCTGCCTTCAACTTTGTAAGCATCTCGATACCGTCCATTACCGGCATCGTAACATCTAACAAAATCAAATCAGGGACCTCCTTGCTTGCCATTGCCAAACCTTCAACGCCATTCGCTGCCTCAAAAATCTCCACATCATAAGCAGTAAAAGACTTTTTGACAATAATACGAACAGCTCTTGAATCATCAACTGTAAGAATTTTTAAACGCATGTTAATCTCCCCTTTTCATCAAAAGATCTACAACATAGGGTGTCCCTAATGTTTCAAAACGATAACTTGTCCTTACTATCTTACTAGAAAAAGTTGATTCAATTGCAAAATGATTCCCTCTCAAGATAGACGGGATAGTTAATCGACAGTTAAATCCCATATCGCAGAGCTGATTTTTGAAAGTTCCTACTGTCATATTCGTTATTTCGCCGAGAGCGTCATTAACGGTTTCAGGCCCTTCAGACTCTATCGATTGCAATTCCATCCCCAGAAAGGAACTCGTTAACCTCTTGGCCAAATCTTCATCTAGATATACGTACATGACCCCATTAATGCTGCCAATAAAACCTACCGAGCCTGCTACTATGGGCCTCCCTTCCGGAATGGGCGATATCGGCATCGGCGATTGTGAATCCGAAGGATAGACAACGAAATTTTTGAAGGAAATGCTTAACGATAACATTGTTGAAAATACCTTCTCAACCGATTGGATAAGCATATCCTTAATGGCCTGATCCGAAATTTCTGATACTTTTGTTGTTTCTGCCATAACCTACTGCGTAAATTGATTGCCCCACAGAGAAGCCATATACGTTTATATGAAATCATTTTTAAAACCATTATGCAAGTATAAAAAGCACCTTGCTGTGTTTTTTAGCTTTCAAAAAAATCATTAGTCATACCCAAGTGCTCTTCCACGACTTTTTTTATCCAACTACGTGCATTTCTATGAATCTTTGTCGTAATATGCTGATTTTTATTGAAAAAACTATTTTCTTACTTGCAAAGATACGGAAAATCGCAAAGCTAGTCCTCGTAGCCATGGGGTTTGCGCTTCGTGGAAGATTTTTTACCAGTACAAAAACAATATAATATACTATGAATAAGTCTGAATTAATCGTAGAAATACAAAAACATCTAGGAAAAGACGCAACCAAAGCCTCCGCAGAAGGAGCATTAGAAGCCGTATTGGCTGCTTTCAAGGCAGGAATAAAAAAAGATAAGGCTGTACAACTCATTGGTTTCGGAACTTTCTCCGTTGCAACGCGTGCAGCTAGAGTCGGGTTAAACCCACGTACTAAAGAGAAAATCAAGATCCCTGCTACCAAGTCTGTAAAATTCAAGCCAGGTTCTGCTCTTAAAGAACTTGTCTAATTTAGTACATTCATAGCGACAAAAAAAGGGAACATTTAAGTTCCCTTTTTTGTTTACAGAGAGACATTATTTCAGTTTTCGAGTGCATTGGGAAGAAAGATGTTATTTTAAGTTTCGAGTGTGTTGGACTGCGGATTTGGGCTCAGTCACGTACGTATGTACGCTCCCTCGCCCTCACCTTGCCAGCCTGATCGGAGATCTTAAACTAACATCTTCCTTCGGACTAGGGGAAGGAGCAGGAGTTGCCTGCTCGAAAATATGAATTAATGTTTTTCTGAGCTCGTTTTCAAAAAGGGGCCAGGAGGATGCATTTCTGGGGACCATTGGTTTCCCCGGATTCTCCTCACTTTCCATAAAAAACAAAACTTTTACTTCTTTTTTTCATTTCAAAAGGAAAAGTTTTGTATAATGTTAGTTATATGGATAATTTCGAGTTCAATTCGGACTGGAGTTCGGGCAATAAGAAACACGATGCTGTCTGGAATGAGCAGCAGGCCCTCTCATATTTAAAAAAGACCAAGCTCGAAGTTCAGCGATTCGTCAATCTTTATAAAAAGGCAAAAAACTTGCCTCAACGCTTAGACACAGTCGCCTCGTTCATGGGATGGTGTCAAAATGAGTGGACTGACGACTCTAGCAAAAACTTGAACGAATCCCCAGAATTCATATTGGAGGAAATCATAGATTTTTCTGAAGATATGCTTGAGGATAGGTTGGAATTATTATCACAAGAAACAGAACCTTATTTGTTCTACCGCTACCCTGAATGCATCGCAATAAAGGCCCTATTCTGTTATCTTAAGGATCAATTAATGGCCATTCCTGCATCAAAAAAGTCCAAAGATTTGTTTGATGCTTTACTCAATATCCAATCCAGTATAGACTTAGCCTTCGCAGACTTCGACCTCGGTGAAGGGATTTTGGCAATCTGTCATGCAAAACAAATTTTTGCTGAAATTAACAAACTACTATCCATTGCTCAAGAAGAATTCCTTGACCATCGCATTATCCCTCTATCGGATCAAAAAGAACTCATAGATACTCTCTTCGATCTCCGTGAGATCACCCTCCGTTTCCTCTCTGAGTGCCGCGAGGAATCAGAAGGATTGTAAAAGCAAGAGAGAACGCTGTTTGCACGAAAACATTATAAGCTAATTGCATTGAGAGCACAAAAACCTTTCTTTTCTCGTAAAAAGAAAGGTTTTTGTGCTCTCAATGCAAGAACAATTCCACTTAGTGATCAAAATATTACATATTTGATTGCTGAGTAAGTTGAATCGAAAAAATCCAATATCAAAAACAAAACCTTCATCTATTCTAATTCCATTCTCCCACAATCAATTAAGTTTTTTGAGAATCAGACGATATATACTAAACTAAAAATCTATTGGCGCGATTAAAGGAAGAATAAGGGAGGGATATGGCAGCATTAAGG
>MIDO01000099.1:0-3969 GCA_001831055.1 Verrucomicrobia bacterium GWC2_42_7
TATTCCCGCGCAAGGGATCTCTCTCGGAATGGACTTTGAAAAAACGATTATGTGAAAATAGACAGCACAAGAAAGCATCTGTTTAATTTCTCAAAAGTACATTACGAAGAAATATATATCCCTAACGATGGAAGACAAGCCAGTTGCATCATCCTCTCGAAAAACGAACGGGTGTTTTTCTGGCCCCCTCCGAAAAGGAGGTCGTTGCGCGAATGTAAATTCTTGCAGAATTTATATCCGCGCAAAGTTGGGAATTTTTTTATAATTCTCAGAACATCAGAGAAAAGGGCTTTTGTCTCCCCAAATGGGTTATTCTGCTCTTCCTCTGAAAAGAAGTTAAAAATAATTTTTTTTGATTTTACCTTCGCGAGGAAGAAATTCGTTACTGCTTTTTGTTTAGATAAACTGGGTGCATATAAGTTGATTTTCATAATATTTTTAGGTTTTTAGGTTTGTATAAAAGCCCTATAAAAAGGACTAGTTTTAAACATGCCTTCTATTATATCATACAAATGCAACTTTCTGTTTGTTCAGTTTGATCTATTTGATCAGTTTGATTAAATTCCCCAACAGGTTCATTATCAAAAGATTAATCTTTCAAAAAAATAGCTTTTTTGGCAAAAATGGCCCTTTTTTGAAAATTTTTGAAAAAATTTATCACTTTTATTTTCCCCCAAAAAAAGAGGTGAAAGTGATGAAAAGAGCAAAAATCATTTTTTCCGAAAACATCGAATCCCTAAGGCCATTCCGAAAAAAGTATTTGCGCAAAATAAAAATTTGAAAAAATTTATTTTTGCGCAAATACCTCCTTTTCGGAGGGGGCTTGGGGGAACGCTTTTGGGTGACCAAAAGCAGTTCCCCCAAATCCTATTTAAGTTCTTCGTTAGTTACGGTATTAAGAATCTTGAAGTTTTCGATATGGAGATTGGGATCTGAGCGGAAGGTGAATCCGATATTGAAGTGGGTAGCAAGTTCAGAGATAGCGCTCTCGTCAATTGTTTTGAATCGCTCGATCACAGAAGGATGTAGAACCACCGTGAATTGAAGGTTTTGGTTGGGAGCAAGTTTTTTGTACATCCGCCTTGCATGGCTGATGATTCGGCGTTGGATTTCGACGCTGATGCTACGTGTGGACTTGACCTTGCCTCGACCTTGGCAGTATTGACATTGGGTACAGACACCGCTCAATGTACTTTCGGAGTGACGTTGGCGAGACATCTGCATGATGCCCAATTGGGAAATCGGAAGAATTTGGGTCTTTGCCTTATCTCCTTCCATCTCTTCGATCATGGTATCGTACACCTTTTTGCGGCTACGATTGTGTTTCATGTCGATGAAGTCAATGACGATAAGGCCGCCTATGTTGCGGAGGCGTAATTGGCGAGAGACCTCGTGGGCCGCTTCCAAGTTTGCTTGCAAGATGTAGTCCTTCCCATCCGTTTCGGATGTCCTGTGTGAACTGGTATTAACGTCAATAGCGGTTAAAGCCTCCGTTTCCTCTATGACGATTTCACCGCCTGAAGGAAGGGGAACCCTCCTCATAAAGGTTTGTTCGATTTGACGTTCAATATTGAAACGTTCGAAAATGGGGATTTCGTCTTTAAATAGGCTAATCTTATTCTTTGAACGGGGCGAAATCTCTTCAACAGAAGCCGTTATGGCATCCAAATCTGATTGATTATCTGCAAGAATGCGATCGATACTTTCTGTCAAGAAATCTCTGACTGTGCGCTCAATGATATCAGGTTCTTGATAAACCATTGTGGGCTGCTTTGCCTCTTCTACTTTCTGACAAATTTGCTGCCACTTTTTTAGCAGGATGTGGAGGTCTCTTACAAAATAGCGGACTTTTTTGCCTTCGCTAGCGGTGCGAAGAATGACACCCATCCCTTCTGGAATGGTTAGCGTCCGGATGATCTTCTTGAGGCGATCTCGTTCCTTAGGATCTTCTATTTTTCGCGAAATACCGCATTGACCAGAATAAGGCATTAACACTAAATAACGGCCAGGAAGGGCTATATTAGTAGTAACACGCGGGCCTTTTGTTCCGATTTGCGTCTTGGTAATTTGAACAAGAATTTCTGTCCCAATAGGAAAATTCTTAGGAATATCATTTAGGGAGAATCTTTCACGATTGCGCTTTTGCTCTGCCGATTGGTTTTCGCGAACAACTTCAACAGTGGCGTCTCCTGCAGAAGGGAGAATATCCCAATAGTGCAAAAATGCATTTTTCGGAAGCCCTATGTCCACGAAAGCCGCTTTCAGCCCCGCTTCAAGGTTTTGAATTTTTCCCTTAAAAATAGAACCGACCATGCGCTCTTCGTCACGACGCTCAATTTCAAATCGAGAAAGAACTCCATTTTCAAGCAAAGCAACTCGGCGTTCGAGGGGTTCGGTATTAATAATAAGTTCACGAAAAGTAGCACTTTCTCCCTTAAATGCCTTCACGATCTTTTGAAGGAAAGGTTGCGATTTTGCCCGTTGGCGGGCTTCTTCGTGGAGTCGAGAAAGCGGTATCGCCTGTGTGGTATGTTCGTGAGGATGTAATTTCAAATCCTCTGTACGATGTGTTTTTTCTTTTTGAATGTCTTCATTCATGATTGAGTCCCTGTATGTGAATTAAAGGGGCTCTTTTTGTAGATTTGAAAGGAATCTCATTCATAGGCGTGTCGAAAACGATAAACACTTTGAATAATCCCTTGCATTGTGAAACAAATCAACATAAAAGAGCCGCCGTAACTGATGAAAGGCAAAGGAATGCCTGTTATCGGCATTAAACCGATAGTCATTCCAACATTAACGAAAATATGTACTAAAGTAACCATACTGATCCCCACACATAACAACATCCCAAAACGGTCGCGAGAGATGCTCGCAATGCGTATGTTGTTGATGAGCAGAACCAAGTAAAGAAGTAATACGATCGACCCACCCAAAAAACCTTTCTCCTCTGCAATTACAGAAAAGATGAAGTCATTGGGAGCAACCGACTGCGGGAGATAACCAAGCTTAGCTTGCGTACCATTATTGTGTCCCTTTCCTAAAAAACCTCCAGAACCTACAGAAATAAGAGATTGCCTCAAATTCCAACTCACGCTAACCCCACGAGGATCAATGACTTCCGGCGCAACAAATGCGAGTATTCGATTGCGTTGGTAATCCTTCAATGGGACCCATGATACCTTCTCGTACATCCCTTGGCTTTCTAAAGCCGCTAACTCGTTGTTTTTTAGGAAATTGTGATAATTAATCGCGTCCCATGCTACGATCCCCAAAAGCAGCAAAAACACAAGAAATACGCTAATAAAAAAACGTTTATCAAGATTCGCCGCAAAAAGTAACGAAAATATCATGGGTGGAAACACTAAAGCAGAACCTAGATCAGGCTGTAAAAAAATCAAGATTATAGGTATAAAAAATGCAAATCCAATTTTCATGAGGAGCGTCAGCGACTCCTTTATAGACCCTATCTCTGAACGAGCAAGTATCCCTGCACCAAAGATTAACGTACATATTTTGGCAGTATCAGAAGGTTGAATAGAAATTTTCCCAAAATTCAACCACCTCAACGAACCAAAACAACGTTTCCCCAAAGGAGTCCAAAGAAGCAACAACAACATAATCCCTATCGCATATAAAATATGAGCATTTTTCAGGAAAAACTTGTAGTCGACCATCGAGATTAATCCGTAAAGCAACACGCCTATGACCATCCACAGGATCTGTGTCTTCCAATTGCTACCATCCGCATAACTCTGCGCAGAATATATAAAAAATATCCCTATGATGCTCAACAACACAACACAGATCAAGCCAATGGGGTCGCTGCGGCAGTCACCAATCTGCATTAAAAGACGATGCCTCCTGTTTACAAAGACCTGTATTACCGACCTTAACATTTTCAATTAATCCCGTTCGCGTTGCGATAGGAAAATAAAATAGATCAAATTTCCCAAACTCGCAATAAAT
>MIDO01000099.1:3991-6143 GCA_001831055.1 Verrucomicrobia bacterium GWC2_42_7
GTCTCGCTCGACTGCAGTATCCCTAAACTTAATAGTTCTTTGCGCGCACGTTTGCTCGCATCAAACTCAACTGGTAACGTGACTAATTGGAAAACAGTCAGAATAAGATAGGCAATCACCCCTAGCTTGATCAAGCCAAACATGTGTAGGAAAAATCCCCCCATGATGATGAAAGGCAAGATATGAGAAGCAATTGTGGTAATCGGAATAAGGGCCGAACGAAATTTGAGAAATGCATACCCCTGCTTATGCTGGATCGCGTGTCCCGATTCATGCGCAGACACTCCCAACGCCGCTAAACTCGTTCCAAAATAATTCTCCGTGCTTAACGCTAAACGCCGACTAATCGGATCATAATGATCAGTGAGATGACCTTTCACCTCGACAATTTCAACATCATGAATCCCTGCCTTGCGCATAATCGCACTAGCAGCTTCAGATCCAGTGATCTTCCCCAAAGACCCCACTTTCTTCCACTTTCCATATACAGACGTCACCCTCAACTGAGCCCACATGCCCAGTACCGCCGGTATTATAATCAATGTTAAATACAATGTCATATCTTTTAATTGCTTTTAACATTAGGCTGCATGAATTTAAAAAAAATTCAAGATTTTTTGGGGGAACGGCTTTTGGTCCCCCAAAAGCGTTCCCCCAAGCCCCCTCCGAAAAGGAGGTATTTGCGCGGATATTAATTCCTCTCGGAATTAATATCTGCGCACCTATAAATAAGGCAGGCTCTATGCGACTATAAACTAAGATCTTCCATTCCGAACAGATAAACATCTGGCTGGCATAAAACGTTGACTGTTACTTTTGGGTTAACGGATCTCTCTATTTGGAAGAGAGCATTGTGACCTTTGACAACCTCAAAAACTTTAGCAGGTGCTAAGATGTTCAGCTTTTTGAGTGAAGGGTGCTCCTGTAATACTTGAATAAGCACCTCCAATAGATCATTATCGTCGAGGAAAGCAATCAATTGTCTGGGCTTTCCGATAGACATCAAAAGACCCTCATCATCACAGATTAGATTTAATGTATGTAAATTTGTCAAAGAAGTAAGCTTCAAGATGTTTTCTTTTGGAGAGAAACTTTGTTTCAATGAAAATCCCCAGCTACATAATCCTTCTATAGGGTGCAATGTTAGCTCTTCTTTCAATTCCAAAGCCAACTCTTCTCCTTGAATTTCAAATTGTGAAGATTTCTCAATTGGTAGATCCAAAACAAAGTCGTCTTTAATTACACATTTTCCCTGTGGCCTTAATACAGGTGCCTTCAAACCGAAAGGTTGCTCCGCAGTTAACCCATCTTTTCCGGCACAAGCTATCCGAAGTCCCAACAGACCAAAAACTACATAAGTTAATGTTATATAATATATTTGCTTCTTCATAAATAGTAAATTTAACCAACATAAACTATCATTTTATAAAAAATGTCAAGACATTAATTAAAACCCATAAAAAATTTCTTTTCGCAAAAAAAAAGGGGGGGGGGACTTCCCGGAACTTTAAAAAAAAGTGATCGGCGCCGAAGAAATTTCTTCTTCGGCAAAAACGAAGAACTGTTTCTGTATAGTTAATTACATTGAGAAGCGAAGTGCGGAAACAGTTCTTTTTGAGGGAAGAGGGTTCCGTCGGGAGGCATGAATTCAAACTTTTGAGAAAATAGGACGAGGGGAACATGAGGGAGCCCACATACGTACGCGACCGAATATGAATCCGACGTCCAAAAGGACTCGAAACTTAAAATCCTTTTACGATTTTTCATAGTGCCGTATTTCATAACGCCGCAGAAAGATGTTAGTTCAGGATTTCCGAGCAGTGAATAAGAACTTTTGCTCCCTCCCATAGACGCGCTGAAAGATGTTAGTTTAAGATTTCGAGCAGGCGGGCAAGGTGAGGGCAAGGGAGCGTATTTAAATACGTGACCGAGCACGAATCCGCGGCCCAACACACTCGAAACTTAAAATAATTTCTTTCAGCAGTACGTGACGGAAGTATGAGTCCGTAGCCCAACACACTCAAAACTTAAACTAACATCTTTCTTATTGGTATGCATTATGCTGTAAATGATGCATGGATGTGGGTTTTTATCAAAGTGCATCGGCGTTGAATGCGTTGCAGAAGTGGCAGGAGAACATTTCGCAGAACAT
>MIDO01000099.1:6173-6508 GCA_001831055.1 Verrucomicrobia bacterium GWC2_42_7
GAAAAACCAGTTCCAGAAAATGCTAGAGGGATCAACTCCTGTATTGAAAAACAGCATTAATTTTACAGAGGGGGACGCTCACCAAACCGAAAATACGACGGATTTTGCCATACAAGGAAAGGGTTTTTTTGAATTAAAAGCACCGACGGGGGAAATGGTTTATACGAGAAATGGGCAATTCAATTTTAATGCGCAAGGGGTTCTCGTAAGCAAAGAGGGTTATGAAGTTCAAAGTGATGGAGGTTCGATCAATGTCCAAAACAATGGGCAGTCTGTACGTATTACGGAGAAGGGCATTATATTTCAGGGCAATCAGCAAATAGGGAGATTGGGAA
>MIDO01000099.1:6538-9525 GCA_001831055.1 Verrucomicrobia bacterium GWC2_42_7
GCGTCTGCTTCTCTTATTGAAGAGCCCAAGGTCCTCCAAGGATACTTGGAGAACAGCAACATATCGGCGATCAAAAGCATGACAAATTTAATACAAGCATCCCATTTGTTTGAGGCCAATCAAAAGGTTATATCGACTTTTGATGCGGATGAAACCCAGGCGATACAGATATTGGGAACAATAAGATAACTTAACCCCTGACAAACTATGAATCTAGCTTTATACGCAGGAGCGACTGGAATGGCAGCCCAACAAAAAAACTTGGACGTCATTGCAAACAATTTGGCTAATTCAAACACAACTGGTTTTAAAAAGTTAGCCAATAATTTTCACGACCTCGTTTATCAAAATTCTAAATTACCGGGAGGCGATTCGGGAGCAGGAAACACGGTTCCCACCGGCATTCAAATTGGTAATGGCTGCCAATTAGCTTCTAGCTCCAAGATATTTACTTCGGGAGAAATACAAGAAACAGGCGAAGAAAAAGACCTTGCCATAGAAGGTGATGGCTTTTTTGAAGTCACAATGCCAGATGGAACGTCTTCGTTTACAAGAGACGGTGCTTTAAAGACAAACAGTCAAGGGCAGGTCATGACGAATCAAGGGCATATCGTGAAAAGTAATTTTGGTGTTATTCCAATAGGTTCAACCATACAAGTTGCCACCAATGGACAAGTGACCGTGATAACTCCTAGCGGATCCCAAAACTTTAGAATCCAATTAACCCGCTTTGCGAACCCATCGGGCTTGGTTAGCATTGGAGATAATTTATATAAAGAGAGTCCAGCCAGCGGAACACCCGAAACGGGAAACCCAGGAGAAAATGGGTTCGGTTCGATTAGACAAAAGTATTTAGAGGGGTCGAACGTGCAAATTGTACAAGAAATGGTCAATATGATAGTTGCTCAGCGGGCCTATGAAATTAACTCTAAATCCATACAAACAGCCGACGGTATTTTAGCTCAAGTATCTCAATTGAAACGTTAATAGCGTGAATATGACAGGGTCAAAAATAGTATTATTTTGCTTACTAACTTCCGTGATTTTTATCAGGTGTGAGAGGGCAACCGGAGAGGGATTGGATGCTTTGCTACGGCCGCTTGAAATGAAAAGCGAAGAGGCAGTAAAAATCACTGAAAGAAAAGAAATTACAGAAGAGAAGAAGGGTGCAAATACCTATACTATTACCGCAAAAGAAATTTGTGAGGAGCTGGCTCGTTTATTTAAATTAAAGTATGAAATAGACGGGCAATTAACCCTTTCCTTTCTCAGACCTTTTTCGGACATTGACCTGAAAAGCATGGATTGGTCTTTGGAAATTAAAGACGTCCCTACCAATGGACTGGCTTCCTCCAATATGATTAGTTTTTTGATCAAAGAAAAAGGAGTTGAAGTCGGACAATGGAGAGTCGGCATCCGGTGTGAACTTTGGAAGGAGGCATTTGTTGCTAGGTACGCAATCGCCCGAGGAAAGCCCATAAAGGAAAGTGATTTCAAGGGTCGATTAGTGGAGGTCATGTCTTTAAGGAAAAATATCGTTCCACCCTCCACAGATTTAAAATTGTTCGAGACAACACAAAGTATCCCGGCAGATGGCATCTTCTCCTGGGACGAGATTACAAAAATTCCAGATGTCAGAAACGGCGAAGTTGTTGAGATCGTCGCAGAAGAAGGACTCATGCGATTAGCCACCAAGGGGATGGCACTAGAAAATGGGTGCAAGGGAGATTTTATTCCCGTGCGTAACATACAGTCAGGCAAAAACATTCAAGGACAGGTCGTCGATGAAAAGACTATTAAAATACATTTTTAGTCTCGGAGGGCTATTAATCATTTTTCTTCCGCTACAAGCAGAATCGCTATGGTTAGCAGGAGCCAAGAGCACAAACGAAAGAAGCCTTTTTGCCAGCAAAACCGCAGCAAAAGTAGGAGACATTTTAGTCGTTGACATGGGAAACAACACCATTGATGCCGTTATTTCCGGGGCGAAATTCAACGTCGAACGCAAAATCAATGAAGACAATAACAATACCACAGCAAAATACCTATGGAATAAATTTGCAGATAAGGTCTTAAAATCACCAGGCTTGAAGGACATTACCGGGTCAAACAAAAATGAAACTTCCGTAGACGTGGATGATAACTATACGCTAAAAGGAAAGATAACCGTAGCGGTAACAGACCTACTCCCAAACGGTAATTTAGTCGTAGAAGGGGCCACAAAAAAACAATTTTCGAGTGGCGAAAAAAGATACGAAGTCGTTCGAGGCATCGTAAGACCCGATGACATCGGCAACGACAATGTCGTTTTATCCGAAAAAATCTACGATTTGCAAGTTCAGTTTTTATCTGAAGGTCAGTTTTCCAACTCCCAACGGAAAGGCTGGGCTAACGAAATTGGCGACGCCATTCAACCTTTTTAGGACTTTTTTGGAAAAAACCCATTTTGGTCGCCCAAAATTGGTTTTCCCCAAACCCCTTTCCGAAAAGGAGTTATTTCGGGGAATCAAAATCTACCGATTTCACTTCCCCGAACGCAAGGTAACATTTTAAAAGCTAAAACAATGACTAACACATTTAAAAACAACGACAGTGCCATCTTCCATCTATTGCGCGGATACAAAGCTTTTAGGGAATTTATCTCCGATCTTTCCGATAAAACATCTCGGACAAATAGAGAATTCGAGGAAATCTATTTTGAAAAAAAAGGAGGAGGATTTTCCGTACATCGCATCTTTATCTTGATTGTTTGGTTAGTAGGGTTTAGCCTATCCGTGCTGCAAGCCTCACGGATTAAAGATTTAACAGGTATAGAAGGAGAAAGGGATAACCAATTGATAGGGTTTGGAATAGTTGTTGGCTTGGATGGAAAAGGTGAAGATGCCGAAATGACAAAGCAAACCGTCTTTAATCTGTTAAAAAATTTTGGGTTAAACCTCGCAAGTATAGAAAAAATTAAATCTAAAAACTCTGCGATGGTAATGGTA
>MIDO01000099.1:9938-12708 GCA_001831055.1 Verrucomicrobia bacterium GWC2_42_7
GACAAGAAGTCAACTTCCTTGCATCAGTAGGCAGCATCGAGACGATTCCCGATACAGTTGCACGGGTCGTAATCAATGAAAGAACCGGCACGATAGTTGCTACATCTACAGTAAGAATATCGACAGTGGCCATAAGCCAAGGTTCTTTGACGATAACTATTGCAAACAGCGCATCTGCTAGCCAGCCAAGTCCTCTCAGCAATACGGGTGAAACGGCAGTGTTGCCGAAAGTAGAGACTAAAGTTGTGGAAGAACCCGGAAGTTTCTGGGTAATAAAGGACTTTCCTACAATCGATAGACTAGCAAATGCACTAAATGCAATGGGAGTGTCTACCAGAGATATGATGTCGATCATGCAATCCCTAAAGTCAGCAGGGGCACTACAAGCTGAATTAATCATCAATTAACATGGACTCATTAGAGAACATATCGACAGGCATTTTGTACGGGAAGGCTTCTCAGGCACAAGATCTTGTCAATAGCAAAACGCTAACCGAGAGTCAAAAGATCAAAACAGCGTGCCAACTATTTGAGGGAACTCTTTTTAGACAAATACTAAGTGATTCATTAAAACCAATGATAAAAGGTTATATGGATGAGTCTGGAAGCATGAATGAAATTTATCGTTCGTTTGTAACCGATTCTTTGTCTGCAAAGATGAGCGAATCAGGCTCCTTAGGTATCGGAAATTTATTACAAGCTCAACTTCAACATAGGGTTTCGAAAAATGAGCCAACAAAATAAAAATCAATATAAGAAGCGCTTTTCCCAAGAACAATGGGAAACACTGGTAGATACACTCCGTATAGAAGTGCAAGAATATGGAGCACTATTAAATCTGATACAAGATCAGCAAAAATTCATCATGTCGAGGGACACAGAATCGCTGGTTATCATGACCGAACAAATTGATGAGCAAACCATTCGGAGTCGAAGCATTTGCGAACGCAGGGAGCAGTTAGTCAATGATTTGGCCCGCTCAGTGGGATTAAAGGAGAAAACGATCCTAAGCGACCTCTTAGATTATTTCCCTGAAAAAATCCAAGCCCTCCTCCAAGCTTTTGTTGAAGAAATTCAGACCTTATTTGAAAAAACCCAATACAAAGCCAGGCAGAATCACATGCTTTTGTCGCGAGCTTATGAAGTCACCGAGCAATTGATAAGAATGTTAAGACCTACCCTATCAAAAACCTATAATAAAAACGGAGCCGCTAGCTTTAAGATCTCCGACAACAGTGTTTGTATAAGTATATCCGGTTAATAAACTTTTTTCTAATCCAATCCCCTTATGGCAGGATTATATTCAACGCTTACCAAGGCATCTCAGGCACTAGACGCGCAGAGTACGTGCATTGCTATTGTAGCGAACAACTTGGCAAATGTGGACAATCCGGGTTATTCACGACAAAAAGCGTTAGTTGGAAGTATAGGCTCCGCAAAGATGGGCGACGGCACGGTTGAGAATTTGGGTATAGAAGTACAAGGCATACAGCAATTTAGAGACTCCGTCTTAGATACCCAGGTTATGAAGGGTGCCATGAGAATAGGATCCTATGACGCACAAGTAAAATATAATGCAAATTTAAGTTTAACCCTTGCTGAAGATATTTCTAGACAAGGAGCTTCTGGAGATATTTCAGCAACAGATTCCACTGTAAAAAATAGTACCAGTTCATTGATTTCTGCCTTTTTTAATGCCTTCTCTGGAGCCGCGGCTACCCCAAATACAAAGGGAAATGTCATAACAGCAGCCCAAAATCTTGTGAACAAGCTCAATACAACCAGCGGCCAGTTAGTCCAATTATCTAGCAACCTAGACCAGCAAATTTCCCAGGATGTAAAGACAGTCAATAACTTGTTATCGCAGTTAGCAAAATTAAATGAATCTATCGGTAACATAGAAATGGGTATTGCTGGAACCGCTCTCGATCTCCGCGACCAAAGACAGACAATGTTAGAAGGTTTGGCTAAATATCTGGATTTCACTGTATCTACCTCAGATGATAACAACAAGATGACTCTGAGCGTTAATACACCCTCTGGTGGTAGCTATATGCTTGTTGATGATAGAACGCTCAATGGGACCATCGCGTACAACGCCAGTGCAAACTCTTTTTATGTCGGAAGTACACAATTGGATATCGGACAAGGTTCCTTAGCCGGAGAAGTAACTGTCAAAACAGGTAACGTACAGGATTTAATTACCGCAACCAATAACCTTGCAAAGGCGTTCGTCACCGAGGTCAACAGTAGATATAATCCCGGAGGATCTCTCGGATACAATTTTTTCGATGCAACCAAAATTTCAGCAGCCACGATCTGCCTCGATGGCAATCTTTCTGCTAATTGGAGAACAACAACATTAGGATCAGGAAACACAGGCGCCACTGAACTCATGCAAGCGGTCGCTAACCTTCAAACCATCAGCATTTCAATAGGAGGAAGCTCTCAAACCATTTCAGATTACTACATCGCACAAGTAACAAATTTCGCTCTGCAAGCAAATAGCGTACAAAATTTAGACGATTCAGAGAATACGGCACAAAAGATGCTTTCCAAACAAAGGGCATCCTCTACCGGAGTATCTATGAATCAGGAAGTAACAGATTTGTTAAAATACCAAAGGGCATTTCAGTCCTCGGCAAAGTTAATCAATGTGCTTGATGAACTACTAAATACCGTTGTCAACGGTCTAGTCCGTTAGAGAGGTTTTCCCTATGAGAATAACAGATAGCGCCTTTACAGACAGTTTGCAGCAACAAATGCAATC
>MIDO01000100.1:0-352 GCA_001831055.1 Verrucomicrobia bacterium GWC2_42_7
CCAAATTGCTGGTTCCCGACGAAGGTTTTTCCGGGATGGTCATTCGCCTTTCCTTGCCCTATTGGAGAACGATTGAGGAATTGGGCGATGGGAGGCTAAGGGTCTCAGCCGGAACGCGTCTAAAGGAGATTTGCATGAAAGCCTGCAAACAGGGATATGCCGGCTTTGAGTTTTTGGAGGGGATTCCTGGGACGCTAGGTGGCGCTTTACGCATGAATGCAGGCGCATTGGGCGATTCCATTTTAAATACAGTAGAATCCCTTGAGGGCCTTACGCTGCAAGGACAAAAGATCTTTTTAGAAAAATCAGATTTGACCTTCAAATACCGAGAATGCCCTGAAATCAAAAATAT
>MIDO01000100.1:383-1657 GCA_001831055.1 Verrucomicrobia bacterium GWC2_42_7
AGACCATGGACACCTATGCTCTAAAGCGTAAAAATTCCCAGCCTCAAGAACCGAGTGCCGGTTGCACGTTCAAAAATCCAGAAAATGCAGAAAAAATCCCCGCAGGTAAGTTGATAGACGAGTTAGGCTTGAAAGGATATACCATCGGCGATGCCATGGTTTCCCAAAAACATGCCAACTTCATCATCAATCGAGGAAACGCAACCAGCAACGACTTTCTTCAACTAGTAGAATTTATAGAAAAAAAAGCTTTATCTCTCAAAGGCATCGCTTTACAACCGGAAATTTTAATGTTAAGGTAAGGCGGAGGTGTAGGGGATAGTTTTGGGGGAACGCTTTTGGTCCCCCCAAAGCCCTCCCCCAAGCCCCCTCCGAAAAGGAGATTATGCGCGGAAGCAAAATTCCATTCGGAATTTTATTTCCGCGCAAGAGTTCTTTTTTAACTAGATAGTTTTTACTCATTGAGTGATGGGAAAACCTCTCCTATCGCCTAAATAAAATCGTAAGATTTTGTTTAGGCGATCGATAGTTTTTCTTTGGAAGGGCCGGAAACCTTTCTTTTTCCTTAAAAAGAAAGGTTTCCGGAAAATAACATAATTTTTTATATGGAAAGAATTAAAATAAGTGTTTTGAGTGGGGCGATAAGTTCCGAGCGAGAAGTTTCCTTAGTTTCTGGGAAGTTTATAGCGGAGGCTTTGGGTCAGAATTTTGATGTGGATCTTATCCAGTTGGATGAGAACAAGTTGCCATACGATTTATCGCCGGAAGAGACGGTGATATTTCCGGTGATACACGGGGAATTTGGAGAAGATGGTGAATTGCAAAGGCTGTTGGAGGAAAAGGGGTTTAGTTATGCGGGAAGCGATGCGCAGGCATCCTCTTTGACCATTGACAAAGCGAAAACAAAGTCCATTGCCCAAAGACTTGGATTGAAGGTGTTGCCGGGCTTTGCTTTTGATTATAATAATCCGCCGAAAGCGAAGGAAGTCATTGAAGTGCTTGGGAATGACATCGTGTTGAAGCCGAATGACAAGGGAAGCAGTGTTGGGGTAATCGTTTTGCACGGAGAGCAAGCGTTACAGGATGCCTATCAACAACTACAATCGGGCTGCTGGTTGTTGGAAAAACGCGTTTTTGGTCGCGATATGACAGTTGGGGTTTTGGGAAAAGAAGCGATGGGAGTAGTGGAGATTCGGCCAAAAGTGGGGTTTTATGACTATCACCACAAATACACGAAGGGTGCGACAGAGTACTTGTTCCCCGCTCCCATCAGC
>MIDO01000100.1:1682-16350 GCA_001831055.1 Verrucomicrobia bacterium GWC2_42_7
CGAGGATTTGGCAAAACAATTACGTTACGTTACCGAAACCATATTTAATGGCTGCGGGTGTCGTGATTTTGCCAGGGCAGACTTCATGGTGACCGATGACAATGAATATTATTTTTTGGAAATCAACACCATCCCTGGTCTTACATCAACCAGCTTGTTGCCAAAAAGTGCCTCCTGCTTCGGCTATTCTTTTGAGGAGCTCGCAAAGAAAATGGTTGACCCGGCCATTGAGAGGTTTTTTTCAAAATGCCTTGTCTAACAGAAAGACGTTATTTTAAGTTTCGAGTGCGTTGGACGTCGGATTCGCATTCGGTCACGTATTTAAATACGCTCCCTCATGCTCACCTTGTCCGCCTGCTCGAAATCTTAAACTAACCTCTTTCTGCGGGTCTAGGAAGAGGAGCAAAAAGATTAGACTTGTTTAGAGATATTGACTAATATCAGTTCGCCAAGTTTGATAAAATGCAATTAACTTTATATTTGATTCTTGCGCGAAGAGTGAATTTGAAAAATTTGTTCTTCGCGCAAGTATCTTCTTTTCGAGAGAGAGGAAGAAAAACGTCAGTTCAATTCCTCGAGCAGGCGGACAAGGCGAATATGAGGGAGCGTACATCCGTACGTGACCGAATGTGAGTCCGATGTCCAACACACTCGAGAATTGAAATCACGTTTTTCTATTGGGAGCCCAAAATGGGTCCCCCAAACCTTTCTTCCTTGCTTTTCTTTTTAAAGCGCGAAAACTTTTCTTTTTTAGTGAAAAGGAAGGTTTTCGAATTTTTCTAAAAATATAGTACACCGATTAAATATGGAGCATAGAGAGGACAAGAAGAGATTGTCATCATGGAGGGACATCGACCAAACGAAGGGGCATAGGTCGTTGACTCCGATTGCGCGTTGGAAGAAGCTTCAGTACTATGGCAAGTTGATCGGGTCGGCGGCGATTGTGGTGTGTTGTGTTTTAGGGGCGTTGTGGGCTTTAAGGATTGTACAGATCAAATCGCGCTCTATACGCGTAGAGGGGGTAACGCAGATATTGAAGCGGATCGACTTTGAAACAGACGGTATTTTGACGGGTCAGTGGTGTAAAGATTTTTTAAAATTGCCTGAAAGCGTGCCGTTTATGGATGTTAACTTATTCCAGGTGAAGACGCAGTTGGAATCCTTTGGGCAAGTGCGTTCGGTGGTGGTTGAGCGGCAATTTCCTGACACGCTCAAAATTCATATTGAGGAATACCGGCCTGTTTTACGTATAGCCGTGAAGGAAGATTCGAAACCGGCGCAATTGTTTTTAATTTCTAAAGAAGGTATTGTTTATCAAGGAGTTGGTTATCAACGTGAAATCATAGGTAAATTACCCTTTTTGACAGGTGTTCCGTTGAACAAGGTGGGAAACTCCTTTCAACGACTGGAGGGGATGGAGATCATTTCCCGATTGATAAGCCTGGCAAACATAAAGAAACCGCACTTGTATGCCAATTGGAAATCCCTCTCATGTGAACAGTTTGATCATAGGGTAGGGGCGGAGTGGTCGCGAATCCGCGTGTCGACCAAAGATGTGGGGGAAGTCATTTTTGGAACCCAAGACTTTTCTGAGCAGTTAGATAGATTAGATTTTATTGTGAAAAACCTAAAAGCGTCGCAAAAGGAAGGACGCGTAGAGTATATAGATTTATCGACAGATACACAGGCGGCCGTGCAACTGACGAGTGTATTTACGGGCAAGAAACAATCTCAAGTCAGACAATAAGATGAATAGTAAGATAGTAGGAGCGATCGAGATCGGAACTTCAAAAGTTATAGTGCTTGTCGGAGAAATTATCCGAGGAAATAGCCTCAACATTATTGGGGTATCAGAAATTCCATCGATTGGTGTCAAAAAAGGAGAAATGATCGATCTCAAAGCAGCGAGTCTCGTCACCCATGAAGCCATTCGAGCCGCAGAAAAGAGTTCAAAAGCGACTTTGGATAAAGCGTTTCTTGCACAAACGGGCAGCCATCTCATGGGCATACAAAATACGGCGACTGTAAAAGTAAGATCGGCCGACAACATTATCAGTGCGTCCGATATCCAACGCGTACAAGAAGAAGCAAAATCAAAGGAATTAGATGCTCAACGCGTTTACGTTAACCACATTCGAAATTTTTTCAAAGTAGACAACAAAATAGTTGAAAACCCCATCGGTATGGAGGGACAACAATTGAGCGTAAGTTATTGGTCTATAAGTGGCGACGTGAATAGGATCAAGGATAGTTTGCGGGTCATCAATGGATTCGGGCTGGAAGTCGAAAACATGGTCATTTCAAGCGTCGCTTCGGGATCCATCGTCACCAGCGAAACAGAACGGAAAAACGGAGTACTGGTCATCGACATTGGCTGCGGCACAACCGACTATGTTGCATACAAGGACGGCGTCGTCATCAAAACAGGTGTGGTCCCCATCGGCGGAGACCACTTCACCAACGACTTAAGTTTGGGCTTAAGGGTTAATAACAAACACGCAGAAAAGCTCAAATTGGAAGTTGGGAAAGCTGTTATCGACGATAGCGACAAAGAAGAAAAAGTTTGGCTCATCGGCGGTCGTACCATTGGCGACAGAAACGTAAAACGCCTCGCAATTTACCAAATTTTAAATGCCCGAGCAGAAGAACTTTTTGGCATTATCAAAAAGCAATTAAGTCCCATTGAAATAAGGGAGTTATCTGCTGGAGTTGTCCTAACCGGAGGGTCCTCCCACTTAAGGAAAATCGACGAAGCGGCCAACAACGTACTCAACGCAGACATTCGGCTTGCAGAAAATCCAAATTGGGCCGATTCCGAACTTCGCGATCCCAAATACAGTACCGCCCTCGGCCTCCTTCACTACTCCTTAAAAACTAACAACCCCCATTTGCCCGAGGAGCAATCTGGTTTGTTTCATCGCTTGGCAAAGATGTTATTCTAAATTACGGGGAAACTGCTTTTGGTCCCCCAAAAGCGTTTCCCCGAACCCCTTCCGAAAAGGAGGGACTTGCGCAGGAATAAAATTTTTCAAATTTTATTCCTGCGCAAAGTTCTTTTTCTGATTGGATTTGAGAAAGAGGTTTTTTATGGAGGGAATTTTTTATTTTTTATAAAATGATATTGACAGTGTGCTCAAAAGACGCACAATGTTTCCACTTTATTTTTTAAGGCGAGTTCTGTTTTTAATTTTGGACAATTCGCTTTCCTTTGGAAAGTGCGAAAAGGGAGGTTTTCGCACATAGTGCTTTTAGGATGTCCTATGTGATCATTTTAGGATAAATAGTGGACAAAAATGTCTTTTTCATTCTAAATAAAATCGGCAGGTTTTATTTAGTTCTTGGAGCCGCACGTGCGCGAGGGAAGCGCCTCAAAAATTCAAATTTCTTACAGAAATAAAGAACGATATCTAGCGCTAAAATAAAATCGATAGATTTTACTTTAGCTCAAATAACTCCTTTTCGGAGACGGGTCTGGGGAGAACCCATTTTGGGCGACCAAAATGGGTTCTCCCTAGGAAAAAATTTAAAAGACAAAAGAAAGGTTATAATATGATTAATAAAATGTTATTAAGAGAAGTAGACGGAGAGATATTTAACTTATGTGAACAAGAGAAGAAGCGGCAGCAGGAGCACGTAGAGCTTATTGCCTCGGAAAATTTTGTGTCGCCTGCTATTTTGGAAGCTGTTGGCAGTGTTTTAACCAATAAGTATGCAGAGGGGTATCCTAATAAGCGTTACTATGGCGGGTGTGAATTTGTTGATCAAGTTGAACAAATTGCGATCGACCGCGCCAAGCAGCTTTTTGGAGCAGACCATGTAAACGTACAGCCGCATTCGGGGACACAGGCTAATATAGCTGTTTATTTAGCGATGCTGAAACCTGGAGATAAGATATTGACTATGAGCCTCGAACATGGAGGCCACTTGACTCATGGGCATCCAAAGAATGTAAGTGGAATGTTATTTAAGGTAGTGCATTATGGAGTCAATTTGGAAACGGGCTATATTGACTATGACCAACTTGAAAAGTTGGCATTGGAAGAACGTCCCAAGATGATAACCGTGGGTGCCTCGGCTTATTCACGCACCATCGATTTTGAAAGAATGGGAGCCATTGCCAAAAAATCAGGCGCATGGCTTTTAGCAGACATTGCACACATAGCCGGTTTGGTCGCAGTGGGATTGCATCCATCGCCCATCAAACATTCGGACTTTGTCACAACGACGACCCACAAAACGCTTCGCGGTCCAAGGGGTGGCATCATAATGTGCAAAGAAGAACATGCCAAGGTACTTGATTCAGCCGTATTTCCTGGAGATCAAGGAGGTCCCTTAATGCACGTCATTGCAGGAAAAGCCGTTTGTTTTGGCGAAGCGTTGAAGCCCGATTTTAAAGATTACCAAATGCAAATCCTCAAAAACACGAGGACTCTCGCCGATGAAATGGCACGCATGGGCTACAAGATTGTTAGCGGTGGAACAGACAATCATCTTTTCCTCGTCGATCTTAGAAAGTCTCATCCAGAAGTGACAGGAAAAGACGCGCAAGATGCTCTTTGTAAAGCAAATATTACCATCAATCGAAATGTTATTCCTGCAGAAACCAGATCCCCCTTCCTGACGAGCGGCATACGCCTAGGCAGCCCCGCAATGACAACCAGAGGGATGAAAGAACTCGAAATGGTAAAAATCGCACAAGCCATTAACAAGGTCCTAAACAACATCAACAACCCATCCATCATCGACTCCGTCAAGCAGGAGATGATGCAACTGTGCGCTTCCTATCCTCTCCCTTATTAGAAAAACGTTTTGGGGAAAACTACTTTTGGTCCCCCAAAAGCGTTTTCCCCAAGCCCCTTTCCGAAAAGGAGACACTTACGCGGAGACAAAATTCCGTACGAATTTTGTCTCCGCGTAAAAACTTCTTTCGGAATTGGGAGTTGGAAGAAACGACTTTGATAGAGAGGTGCCTTTATTTACCTCAAAAAGAAAGGGGTTGGCTTCTTGTCACTTCCTCAGTACTAAAGACCGTTATTCCAAAAACTCTTCCGAAAGAGAACCTTGCGCAAAAGAAAATTTTGAAAAATTTTATTTTTGCGCAATTTCCTCCTTTTCCGAGGGGGCTTGGGGGAACGCTTTTGGGGAACCAAAAGCAGTTCCCCCAAGATTCTTACTCCAAATTTTCTTTCACAATATTAGCGGCGATGCGGACGCATTGGGTGCAGGGGGTGAGGTTTTTGGATCGGATTTCCTTGCAGAGGGCGGAACCGACTTCTTTGATGAAGCGGTCTTCGATGTGTTGTTGAGCGATGGGGTCTTTTAGGGATTTTGCTGCGAAGAGGGCCCCGCAAAGGCCTCCGGGAGCACGTCCACCTCCATAGGCCTTGAATTCGGCGATTTTTTCGGGGGATTGGTTAAAAGCCTTGAGTATGCATTGGGCGCAGTTGTAGCGTTCGGGCGGTTTATGGTACAGCTCTGCTGCGATGTCGCCGATGGATTTTGTATCGTCGTGCATGGTTTTTGATATAGAATTAGAAATCTCTAAAAACTTTGGGGAAACACATTTTTGTCCCCTAGAAAAGCGGTTTTTCCAACAGAAAGTTGTTATTTTAAGTTTCGAGCAGGCGGACAAGGTGAACATGAGGGAGCGTACATGCGTACGTGACCGAATGTGAATCCGATGTCCAACACACTCGAAACTTAAAATAACAACTTTCTGGCCCTAGCTTTTTAATTCTCTCATCGCGATAATAGGGATCTTGTTTTGGGAGAGGGAATTTGTTATTTCTTTCAAAAGGGAATTTTTGATTTCGTTGATCTGTTCTTTCTTGTACCAGAGTTCACAGGAGAACAGTAGATTGTAATTCCGAATCCCTTGGAAAACAACGGAGTACATTGGTTTTTTGACTATCAACGGGTTTTGTGAAAGGTTTCCTCGGAGGATGACCATGACGTCGTCGAGGTTGGATTCAATGGGGATCATTATTTCCAGATTTAGTCGCATCAAATCAAAGCGCGAACAGTTCACGAAGGGCATCTTGAGCAATTGTTCGTTCGGAATCCGAGTGAAAAGATTATCAGAGGTGCGGATTCTTATCGAAAGTAATCCGATGGCCTCAACAGACCCTTTCATGTTTCCATGTTGGATAACATCCCCAATCTGAAAGGACTTCTCTCCTAATAAAAGAAAGCCACTTATGAAATTGGAAATAGTGGTCTGCATGGCAATACCGAGTGCAATCGAGACCACGCCTGCCGCTCCCAAAAACGCGGATAAATTGATCCCAATTCCCATCAGTATGGTAGAAATCAACAACAACGATCCTCCATAGAAAACTGCCTTTTTGACAATCACTGTGTGGCTCGGAGCCAATTTCCCCTTCGTAAGTTTTTCCGCAAGCTTGGAAAAATATATTAGCAAAGGAAATCCTATCACCGCTGTCACCACAACTCGGGCAAACTGCGCTATCGTACTTAATGAAATGTGTAATTCCGAAAAATGCATATGTGGATAATTTAAGGGATTTTGGGTAAAACCGCTTTTAGTCACCTAAAAGCTGTTTTCCCCAAGCCCCTTTCCGAAAAGGAGGTTCTTTGAGTGAAAACAAATTTTTTCAAAATTTGCTTTCACTCAAAAATATCTTTTTCCGCTGGACTCGTTGAAAATATGGAAGTCTTTAGAGGAAGAGCATTTCCCTTTGTACACAAGGGGGATAGTTGAAAATCGACTCAGCAAAGCTTCGAGCAAGCAAAATCTGTAGATTTTGCTTGCTCGATTTCCGCTTTTCTTTGGAAGGGCCGGGAAACCTTTCTTTTCCCGCGAAAAGAAAGGTTTCCCGGAATCCAGTTTACTTCTTCAACCAAACGATGTCGCTGCGGCGATCTTTAGCTCCGTCAAGGACGCTGGTTCCGCGTATGGCTTCGATATCGCCTCTTGAGAGGACTTCGAAGCGGCTGCGATCGATGCCCATCTGTACTAGGTAGTTAACGACTCCCTTGGCTCTGCGCTCACCTAAGCCAAGATTGTATTCTGCTGTTCCATGCCAGTCACAGTGGCCCGCAACTAAAATGCGATGTTCGGGTTCGGCCTTCAGCTTCTCAACGACGCCTTTTAACATTTCACGATGAGGGGCTGTAATGGCATATTGATCAAAGTCATAATAAACGGCTGATATTACGTCTTCTTGGTTGTAATATTTGCCAGTCACGGGGTCTGGAGACAAGGCACCGCCGCGCTCACTGAGAGATTCGGAATAGGCATCAGTTTCTCCCATTCCTCCCTCGCGAGTCCCGCTCGAAGTCCCGACAACCGTATCCAACGGTGCCGGCTCTTTTTTCTTGCCACATCCCACAAAAAAGAGGGCACTGCTTGCAACTATACAGCTTATCTTTATCAGTTTTTTCATAGTTTCTTTATTTAAAAGGAGATTCTATTTTAACTAACCCTTCCTTCTTATCAAGCCAGAAAGAAGAAAGATGTTATTTTAACTTTCGAGTTCGTTGGGATGCGGATTCACATTCGGTCACGTACGTATGTACGCTCCCTCGCCCTCACCTTGCCCGCCTGCTCGAAAACTTAAACTAACATCTTTCTGCGGGATCATACCAAGAAAACAGTAAAAATATTCAACCTCGTCCGCCTTCTCAAAAATTGAACTGATGTTTTTCTGCGGGATCATACCAAGAAAACAGTAAAAATATTCAACCTCGTCCGCCTTCTCAAAAATTGAACTGATGTTTTTCTGCGGGATTATGCAAAATCTTTCTGCGGCACTATGAAAAATGTTAAAAGAATTTTAAAATTCGACTGTGTTGGCCGTCGGAATCGGAAACTTAAAATAACTTCTTTCTGTTCACTTTTCTTCTTTTAACAGAGATTTCCAAAGCTCATCCAAAAGAAGAGCTTTGCGCGGAATAAAAATTCCGAAAGGAATTTTTATTCCGCGCAAGCATCTCCTTTTCGGAAGGGGCTGGGGGAAACGCTTTTGGGTGACCAAAAGCAGTTTCCTCGAAGTTTTCTGGGTGACCCAAAAGCACTTCCCCCAAAATCTACCCCTTTCTACTTGTCATTTAGAGAAGAAGGTGTAATTAATTCTAGAGGTATGATGAGGCAAATGGTCGTATATTTGATGGGGATGTTTCTACTTGCTGGGTGTAAGAAGGTGGAGACTGTGGTGGATAAGGGGACGGCGGAGCAGACTCTCTTAATGAGTATTGGGCCGTATTTTACGACGTTGGACCCGCAGTTGATGACACTTGCATCCGACATGCATGTAGCGCGTGCGTTGTTTGAAGGGCTGTTAAGCCCAGACCCCAAGGATTTGCATCCGGTGCCGGG
Source organism: Verrucomicrobia bacterium GWC2_42_7 (assembly GCA_001831055.1). Taxonomy (GTDB): domain Bacteria; phylum Verrucomicrobiota; class Verrucomicrobiia; order Opitutales; family GWC2-42-7-A; genus GWC2-42-7-A. The sequence continues at coordinate 10,021 of MIDO01000100.1, forward strand.
GGTAGCGGAGTCGTGGGAAATGTCGAAGGATGGACTTACTTATACTTTTCACTTGAGGCCTGAAGCTAGGTGGTCGAACGGGGAACGTTTGACGGCCGGAGATTTTGTATTTTCATATAAACGAATACTTTCTGCTGCATTGGGCTCTGAGTCTGCCAATTTTCTATATGTGATAAAGAATGGAGCGGCGTATCATAAAAAGGAGATTGAGGATTTTTCAGCGGTTGGGGTAAGGGCGTTGGACGACCATACCTTGCAGTTCACTTTGGAGAATCGGACTCCCTATTTTCTCACATTGATTTTAAATCCGGCGTGGTATCCCGTACACGAAAAGACTCTCTTGCAATGCGGAGCCATCGACCAAAGGGATTCTTCTTGGACACAGGTGGGGCGGATTATTACCAATGGGCCTTTTGTGCTAAAATCTTTGAAGCCGGATGAAAAGATTATTTTAGAAAAAAACCTTCATTATTGGGGAGCTAAGGATGTAAGATTAAGGAAAATCCATTTTTTATTGATTCCTGATATGAATACGGAAGAGCGTGCCTTTAGGGATCACCAATTGCACATCACTGAAAATGTTCCTTTCCCTCAAATCCTCAAATACGTAAAAAAGCATTCACCGCATTTGAAGATAAGTCCTTACCTAGGAACTTATTGCTATGTTTATAATACAACGCAAGCCCCTCTCAATGACGTACGGGTCAGAAAAGCGTTGTCCATGGCCATTAATCGCCGGATAATCGTGGGTACAGACCGTGTTATGTGCAAATATAGGGCTGCTTATACCTTCGTTCCGGAAAATACAGCCAATTATACAAATCCCAAAAGGATTGTGGAAGACATAGAATTAGCAAAAAAGTTGTTGGCGGATGCGGGTTATCCCAACGGTCAAGGTTTTCCAAAAATTACGTTAACTTTCAATACCTCTGAAAGCCACCGATTTAATGCCGAAGTGATACAGGAGATGTGGAAGAAAAACCTGAACATAGATGTTCAACTGACGAACTTAGAATGCAAAGACATGTTTGCGCGTCGGCGTCAGAAGCAATTTCAGATTACACGTGGGCCCGGCATAGGCGATTACAACGACGCAACCTCTTTTCTTAACATGTGGGAATCCCGCTCTGTTAATAACTATAGTGGTTGGAGTAATGCGCGTTACGATGAATGCCTCCGATTGGCTTCATTGACAGAGAGTTCAGATGAGCGCTTAAAATTGCTGCAAGAGGCAGAGACTCTCTTACTTAATGAAATGCCTCTGTTAATTTTGCACTCTAATAATGTAACTCACTTGGTGGATACAAGTGTTAAGAACTGGTATCCCAACATATTAGATTGGCATCCTTATCAATCTATATACCTTGAATCGTCGAAATAATGCTAAAATTCATTCTAAAGCGCATATTGGAGTCGGTTCCGGTACTGTTTGTAATTGTCACACTGACTTTTTTCCTGGCAAAATGGGTACCCGGGGGACCCTTTGATGGCGAAGCTGGACTTTCTAAAGAAACACTTCAATCCTTGAATGCGCATTACGGGTTCGATCAACCCCTCTATGTGCAGTATGGGCGTTATCTTAACAACTTGATACACGGCGACTTGGGCCCTTCCATTAAAAAACAAGGAATAAGCGTCAATAGCTTGTTGAAAAGCCGGGTTCCTACGAGCATGAAACTCGGATTTATGGCTGTTTGCTTTGCTGCTTTTTTCGGAATCGTCATGGGGACACTCGCTGCGGCCAAGCCTAATACCCGAACTGACCATACTTTGATGGGGTTTTCGATGACAGGCATTTGTCTTCCTGCGTTCGTCCTCGGCCCATTGCTTGTTCTTGTTTTTTCCCTAAAACTCAATTGGTTAAATGCCGTTGGCTGGGAGAATCCTAGTGATTGTATCCTCCCTGTTGTCACCCTGGGATTAATGTATTCGGGTTACATTGCAAGACTTATGCGAGCAAGCATGCTAGAGGTTCGAAATCAGGATTATATGAGAACGGCCTTTGCGAAAGGGCTGTCCATTGTCCGTGTCTTATTTGTTCACGGGCTCCGTAACGCGGTCCTTCCGGTGGTGACCTATCTTGGTCCCACGACAGCTGCCCTTATTAGCGGTTCCTTGATCATAGAAACCGTCTTTAATATTGCAGGTGTCGGGCGGCTTTTTATCAATGCCGTTTCCGAACGCGATGATACGGTGATAATTGGGGCTGTTTTATTCTATTCTATCTTGATAATCACCTGCAACTTGTTGGTTGATATCGCAATCGCCATCCTCAATCCAAAACAAAAACTCGAATCTTAGGCCCTTCCATGCGCGATAAAACCCGGACTCACTTAATTGCTTTATGGAAAGATGCTTGGGGTCGTCTTTTCGAAAACCGCTTGGCTGTCCTGAGTACGATCTTCTTATTCATTATTGCTATTTTTTGCATTTTTGGACCACTTCTCTCTCCCTATTCCTATCACGAACAAGACCTTTTATTGGGAGCAGAGGGTCCTTCCATAGAACACTGGTTTGGTACAGATTTGTTAGGTCGCGACCTCCTTACGCGCATGCTATACGGTGGTCGCATTTCTCTCGCAGTTGGTCTGGCAGCTACTTTTGTATCCCTCACAATAGGGGTCTTCTATGGGTCAATCGCAGGCTTAGTCGGCGGCCGAATCGATAGGCTTCTCATGCGCTTCATCGATATCATCTACCCGATGCCCTTTACCTTGGTCGTCATTTTATTGATGGTGTACTGTGGCAGAAATATCATCCTCCTCTTCATGGCAATCGGCTGCATGAAATGGCTCACTATGGCCAGAATTGTCAGAAATCAGATCATCACCCTCAAAAATCAACAATTTGTAGAAGCGTCTCGCAGTATTGGACAAACCTCCTTTGGCATACTAAAAAAACACCTCATCCCCAATCTCTTGGGTGTTATCATGGTCTATGCCACGCTCAATATCCCAGGCATCCTCCTAGAAGAAGCCTTTTTGTCTTTCCTCGGACTCGGAGTCCAACCCCCCATGAGCTCCTGGGGCCTCCTCATCCTCGACGGCGCAAATGCCATGGAAATCTACCCATGGATCCTCGTATTCCCAGGAATCTTCTTCTCCCTAACCCTTTTTTGTTTCAACTTCCTCGGGGATGGACTGAGGGATGCTTTGGATCCTCGATCAGACAAGAAAATGTAGAAAGAGGTTAGTTTAAGTTTCGAGTGTGTTGGGCTACGGATTCGTGCTCGGTCACGTATTTAAATACGCTCCGTCGTGTTCGCCTTGTCCGCCTGCTCAAAAATTGAACGGATGTTTTTCTAGGGGATTATGCAAAGGAGGTAAAAGAGTTTCAACTTTTGAGTGTGTTGGGCTTGAGGATTCGCGCTTCGTCACGTACTGCAGAAAGAGGTTAGTTTAAGTTTCGAGTGTGTTGGGCAGCGGACTCACATTCGGTCATGTACCAACACACTCCCTCATGTTCCCCTTGCCCGCCTTCTCGAAAGCTTAAACTAACCTCTTTCTGGGGGCTATGCAAAGAGAGCAAAAGGACTTACTGGTCCCACGTGGTCCCAGCAAAAAGAATGTTGTCTTTTTCTAACTTCCCTAAAACTCTACCTACAGTTGCCATAATTTCACTTAAATTGGCAGAATCGTTGCCATTTTTTGTTATTTTTGGCGGAAGTGGTTGAAAGGATTTAATTCGTTAGCAGATGGGGTCTTCAAGTTAAATGAAATGGATAAGGCTATTAGAGGTCTGTTCAGAAAATGGATTATAAAGGGTAGTATTGAAAAGGCTCTACCCTTTTAACGATTTAAGACCCATTACTTAATTACTTTTCAATCAATTGGAAGTCGTCTCAAACATTCCCCATCGGTGATTTGGTTGCACAATGAAAGGTCGAGCGAGGTGAGACTAGGTAAATATCTTAGGAATTCCTCACTGGTGATTTGGAAGCAACCGCCAAGGTTGAGCCAGGTGAGATTAGGTAAAGATCTTAGGAATTCCCAATTGGTGATTCGTTTGCACAATGAAAGGTTGAGCGAGGTGAGATTAGGTAAAGATTTCAGGAATTCCCCATTGGTGATTTGGGTGCACCCTGAAAGGTCGAGCGAGGTGAGATTAGGTAAAGATTTTAAAAATTCCCCATTGGTGATTTGGGTGCACCCTGAAAGGATGAGCGAGGTGAGATTAGTTGGCAATACGGCAAGATCTTCGTTAGTAGCGTCCCTTAGTTGTACATTGGTTATATTTTTGTGAGAAGCAAAAAACATTCTAAGATTATCTGCTTTCATCATTTTACAGTTAATTGCACTACTCTTTTGCTGATCGCGTTTACTTTGGACAAGCTTATATAAAGCCTTATTTGTTTTAGCTAAGTTTGCTAAGTCGCTTTCAGACAAATAGTTTAAAACGGTTTGTAGCATGGGATCATTCATCTCAGCCGAATCGATATTAACTATACCCTGACTAGATGATTGAGCAGCACTTTCTTCTGATGCTACAGGCTCTCCGATTGGTTTTTCGGGGCTCTCATTTTTCTCTGGATTTACGACCATATCTAGACGCAATGATTCTTCCTCGGGAGACAAGGCCTGTCTTGCAGCAGCTTGTACCAATGGTGAAGGCGCGTCTTTCACTGCTTCAGCCAAATTCATAAAGAGTGGCATCACTGCCACTGCTTTCAATAGGTATTTTATGTTTTTCATAATTAGTGTCTTTGTTTTAATTAAGTATTTGTGCTTTAAACATTAAAATATTATATTTGTCAATACTTATTAAAAAAACGGTGGATTCAACTTAGAAGTGCAACAGGGGCTGAGGTTTTTATAACAGCTTGATTTTTTCCTGATTTTCTATTGAAAGAGACTCTGATTAACTATAGACTGGGGTCTATTGCCTTGCATTTCTACCAAAAACAATAGACCCCAGTCTTTGTAATTATTCTATTTATTATTAATATGTGATATTCTTTCTCTATAGTTTCCTGAACGATTCCAACACCCCCATTCTCAAGTGTATTGAGTATAACTGCAACTCCTTTTCCCTCGCCCAAGAAAAATCGCTAGATTTTTCTTGGGCGATATTCGTTTTTGTTTGGAAAGCGCGAAAACTTTTCTTTAATGTCTTATGTAATAAAGGCCGTTTCAAAAACTCCATTACGAAAAAGAAATTTTGCGCGGGAATAAATTTTTAAAAATTTATTCCCGCGCAAATATCTCCTTTTCGGAGGTGTTTAGGGGAACTGCTTTTGGGGGACCAAAAGCGGTTCCCCTAAGGGCAATCGAACAACAAATTTACTGCCTTTGCTTTCTTGGCTGGAGATTTCGATGGTTCCCTTGTGGAGGTCTACGCTGTTTTTGACCAAGAACATACCTATTCCCATTCCCTTGATATTGCTGACATTTTTACAGCGGTGGAAGAGGTTAAAAAGTTTATCTTTTTCTTCTTCTGGGATGCCAATTCCTTTATCTTCGACTTCGAAGCAAGCTTGTTTTTCATTGACTGTTATGGTCAATGTGGGGGTTGTATCTGCTGGGGAATATTTTAGGGCATTCGATAACAGGTTAACAAGAATGAAGTACAATAGGGTTTCGTCAGCATAGATCTGTTTAAAAAAGTCTCCCTTGATTTCGATAGATCTGTTTTCCATGGAAAGCTCGAGGTCTTCTTTGATTTTTTGACAGAGATTATTGAGACTTACTTGTTGAGGCTTAAATTTTGATTCTTGAGACTGAAGTTTTCCTAATGTCAGGATGTCTTCCATTATCTTTACCATCCGACGAATGCTGGTTTTTATGGAAGACATCTGTTTTTGACGCTTCCCTTCATCTAGTTTTTCCCAGTAATTTTCCAAAAGATCTACGGAGCCGCTTATGGAGGTTAAGGGCGTTCTGAATTCATGGGATACGATGTTGACAAACAGTGACTTCATGCTGCTCAATTCCTTTTCTTTTTCTAGATTCTGTAACAATCTCTGTTCGTCTTCTTTTCGCTTTGATATGTCTCTGAAAGATTTTCTTACGCATTGCTTTTTCCCTATGGAAAATAAAGAAGTACTTGTTTCAATGGGAATTAAGGTTCCTCCCTTTTTGCGAAATACGCATTCTTTATTTATTTCATTTTCTTCACGTATATGGTCGTTAAGCTTATGGATAGCGCAGGCCAATGGGTCTATGTCAAAAAAACTTATCCCTTTTAATTCATCTTCTTCGTATCCAAGCAACTTACAAGCACTGCTATTTGCGTAAATCAACTCACAGTTATTACTGGGGAGAAACCACATAATGCCATCGGGCGAAGTATCGGTAGAGTATTTAAAAGAGAGCATTTCTTGTTCGGTATGTT
>MIDO01000100.1:16383-20840 GCA_001831055.1 Verrucomicrobia bacterium GWC2_42_7
CTGAGCCGGATTCTCTCTTCTAACAAGGAATTTTGTTTATCGCATCCCGGTTTTTCGTCTGTATGGCTCGGCAACCCTATAATGAAACCAACTAACTTTGAAGGAGTTCCATCTTCCTTGCGTTGCAATACTTTACCGCTGAGCAATACCCACAGATACTCCCCGTTTACTTTCATTAAACGGACTTCCTTCTCGCAAAAACCCTTATCCTTTGACGACAAAAAATCCCTTATGGACATCGTCAATGGGGCAAGGTCTTTGGGATGCACTAATTTTGTAAAAGTCTTAAAACATATCGGTAACTCAGAAGACTCATATCCGACTATCCGATAACAACTACTGCTAAAAAAAAATGTCCCCGTTGTGAAATCCCATTCCCAGGTTCCACCGTGTAGCTCTTTCCAAACAAAATCGAGATGCTGCCTATCAGAATTTGATACGCTACCTTTCGTGACATTCTTCAAAAAAGAGAAAAATTCTTTCCTGGAAAATTGTTTTTCCCTAAGCGTTTTTACCTTTTTTAACAAGTTTCGAAATGGTAACGTTCCCCAATGTAAATAGGACATACTCCCTGTATTCTTCACATTGGAAATCATAGTAAATGCAAGTATACATGACAATAAATAAAAATGAAGATTTTTTGGTTTTTGGGGGGCCAAAATTGGAGACCTCTAAAAACTGCGGGGAAACTGCTTTTGGTCCGCAAAAAAGCGTTTTCCCCACAGAAAAGCGTGAGTTCTGTTTTTGAGAGTGTTGGCCGTCGGACTCACAGTCGGTTACGTACAGATGTACGCTCCCTCCTGTTCGCCTCGTCCGCCTTCTCAAAAACAGAACTGACGCTTTCTGGCACCCCCTTCCCAAAAGGAGGGACATTTGCGCTATAACAAGTTCTGCAAGAACTTATTATAGCGCAAATGTGTTTCAATAACAATATCTTCTGAAAAAAAGTTTTTAAAGAAATCCAGATTCCTTATCCAAGGTTCGCGTTATAGTAAAACGCATTGAAAATGAATACAGTATTTTATTTTGGGGTGACTTCTCATCCATCGCATAATAAAAACCGTAAGGTTTTGATTATGAGATTATTAAAAGTGTTTCTTGGGAAGGTACGGAAACCTTTCTTTCTTCAGAAAGAAGGGTTTTCGCGTATCTATTCTCAATGCTATTAACTATAAAAGCCGTTTCCCAAAAATTTCTAGATAATCTCAACTTTTCAATTGTCTCTTTGGTGAAATTGGTATCATATAGAAGCAGGATGGCGCAGGTAGATATGGCTATAGACAGGAAAGGAACTCTTTGTCTCCGAATGAAAATTGTTAAATTTTTCTTCGGCGATGACCGCTTTTCTCTAAAAGGGTTCGAGAATACCTTCCTCTTCGTCTTCGGAGGAAAGATTTTTTTGAAAAATCTCTTCTCGTTGAGAATCCCCTCTGTCTTAAAAAAGCAAGCGATGGCTATCAGTGGTGGCGTGTTGGGGGGATTCGTATTAGTGCACATGCTGGGCAATCTCAAAATTTTTGAAGGTCCCGAGGCCATCAATGCCTACGCTGCATTTTTAAAAAATCTTCCGTGGGAGATTTTAATGGGATTCCGCCTAGTACTGTTTTTAGCTGCAGTTGTTCATATTGTGACAGGTATATTATTGACGCTTGAAAATTGGCGCGCCCGGCCGAACCGTTATGCCGTTAAGCAAAACATAAAAACTTCCTGGGCTTCACGTACCATGATTTGGACGGGACTCTTTTTGGGATTGTTTCTCGTTCTGCATTTGCTTCATTTTACATTCCGCCTCCTTTTCCCTGAGTACAATTCCGTTTCCTTCAATACCCAACTCGCAGGGAAAGAAGTTTATAATGTTTATAAAATGATCATTACTGGATTTTCAATTCGTTGGATACCAATAGTTTATGTTTTTTCAATGGGGGTCCTTTGTCTTCACCTTTCTCACGGGATAAGCAGCTTGTTTCAGACATTGGGGTTGTGTAATGAAAAATGGCGTCCTTTGATTTCAAAGCTCGCCGTCGCCTATGCTGTACTCGTCTTCTTAGGCTTCATCTTAATTCCCATCAGAAAGATGTTATTTTAAGTTTTGAGTTCGTTGGGCAGCGGATTCACACTCCGTCACGTACTGCAGAAAGACATTATTTCAGTTTTTGAGTGCGTTCGGCTACAGATTCGGGCTCAGTCACGTACGTATTACGCTCCCTCGCCCTCACCTTGCCGGCCTGCTCAAAATCCTGAACTAAAGTCTTTCTGCGGGATTATGGTGAGGCAACCAAAGTGTGTTCGCCTCGTCCGCCTGCTCAAAAATTGAACTGATGTTTTTCCGGCCTCTCCAAAAAATGGGTTGAGAAAAACAGTTAGAGTAATAAATTAGAAAAAATCCTTTCGCGGAAGTAAAATTTGAAAAATTTTACTTCCGCGAAATTATCTCCTTTTCGGAAAGGGCTCGGGAAAACGCTTTTGGGGGACCAAAAGCAGTTTTCCCGATATTTTACTCATGAAATTAGATGCAAACATACCGGCTGGGCCGATGACGTTGAAATGGGAGGGGTACAAGTCTGGCATTAAGCCGATCAATCCTTCGAATCGTCGCAAATATTCAGTAATTGTTGTGGGAACGGGGCTGGCAGGGGCTTCTGCCGCCGCTTCTCTTGGTGAAATGGGTTACTGTGTGGATTGTTTTTGCATACAGGACAGCCCGAGGCGTGCGCATAGCATTGCTGCACAAGGGGGGATCAATGCTGCCAAAAATTATCCTAACGATGGAGATAGTGTTCATAGGCTTTTTTATGACACCATTAAGGGAGGGGATTTTAGGGCACGCGAGGCCAATGTCTTTCGTTTGGCTCAAATCAGTAATCAAATTATCGATCATTGTGTGGCTCAAGGAGTCCCATTCGCACGCGAATATAGCGGTTACCTCTCGAATCGGTCTTTTGGTGGGGCATTGGTTTCTCGTACTTTTTATGCAAGGGGCCAAACGGGGCAACAACTCTTGTTGGGAGCTTATTCAGCCCTGAGTCGCCAAATAGGCTTGGGTAATGTACGTATGCACACGCGTATGGAAATGTTGGATTTGGTTGTTGTTGATGGGCATGCAAGGGGTATTGTCACGGGCAACCTCGTGTCTGGCTCGATCGAAACATGGGCCGCTCATGTCGTGATCCTTGCGACGGGGGGCTATTCTAATATTTTCTATCTGTCGACCAATGCCCAAGCTTGCAACGCAACAGCCATCCATCGTGCTTACAAACGCGGTGCCGGTCTTGCTAACCCTTGTTTCACCCAAATCCATCCGACCTGTATCCCGCAACATGGCGAACAGCAAAGTAAGCTCACCCTTATGAGTGAATCTTTACGCAATGACGGTCGTATTTGGGTCCCGGGCAAAAAGGAAGATTGCAAAAAATCCCCCCAGGAGATCAAAGAACAAGATCGTGATTATTATCTAGAACGCAAGTATCCCTCTTATGGAAACCTCGCTCCCCGAGATATTTCCTCTCGCGCGGCAAAAGAAGTTTGTGACGAAGGCCGGGGCGTAGGCCCAGGTGGTTTAGGAGTTTACCTAGATTTTCAGGACTCCATTCAGCGCCTAGGAAAACCTACTATTCAAGATCGCTACGGCAACCTCTTCGACATGTACGAGCAAATAACCGGGGAAGACGCTTATTCGCGTCCTATGCGGATTTATCCCGCTCCTCATTACACCATGGGAGGATTGTGGGTCGATTACAACCTCATGAGCAATTTATCGGGATTATTCGTTCTGGGTGAGGCTAATTTTTCCGATCACGGCGCAAACAGACTCGGAGCAAGTGCCCTTATGCAGGGGTTGGCCGATGGCTATTTTATTCTTCCCTACACCATAGCCCATTACCTTAATCAAATCAGCCCAACAAAAGTTTCGAACACCGCCCCTGAATTCCTTTCCACGTTGAAACAGTGTTTGGAAAAAACATCAAAGCTTTTATCAATCAAGGGGAAACGATCTCCACGATCCTTCCACATCGAACTGGGCAAACTCATGTGGGAAAATTGCGGAATGGCGCGTTCTCAACAATCCTTAACCAAGGCCTTGGCAAAAATTCCAGAATTAAGGCAAGAATTTTGGGAAAACGTAACTGTCACAGGCTCAGAAACCTCCATTAACCAAGAACTTGAGCGAGCAGGCCGTGTTGCCGATTTTCTGGAATTTGCGGAAGTTATGTGCCTAGATGCCCTTGAACGTAAAGAATCTTGCGGCGGACATTTTAGGGTCGAATTCCAAACCGAAGACGGCGAGGCAAAAAGAAATGATCAAGAATTCGCCCATGTGGCCGTCTGGGAACACCAACAAACTTCCCCCCTCCTCCACAAAGAACCCCTAATCTTTAGTGAGGCTCGTCCTGATGTTCGCAACTATCGGTAGAAAGAGGTTATTTTAAGCTTCGAGTGTGTTGGACTACGGACTCGCC
>MIDO01000100.1:20850-20992 GCA_001831055.1 Verrucomicrobia bacterium GWC2_42_7
TATTTAAATACGCTCCCTCATGTTCGCCTTGTCCGCCTGCTCGAAAGCTCAAACTAACCTCTTTCTTCAGGATTATACCAAGGGAACAAAAATAAAAAAGCGTTCCCCCAAGCCCCCTCCGAAAAGGAGGACGTTGCGCGAA
>MIDO01000101.1 GCA_001831055.1 Verrucomicrobia bacterium GWC2_42_7
CTTTTCGCGAAAAGAAGTGAAGAAATTCACTGCATTTCTCAACTATTGAGAGCCTATTGTCTATACGAAAAGGACGATGAATACGTCGTATTGGATGGCAAAGTTGTTATCATCGACGAAAACACGGGCCGTGCCATGCCAGGAAGGCGTTGGAGCGAAGGACTCCACCAAGCGATCGAAGCCAAAGAGTGTGTCGCTATCGAAAAAGAGTCTAAGACCTACGCAACCATCACCATACAAAATTATTTCAGGTTGTATGAAAAGCTTGCAGGGATGACCGGTACCGCCGAAACAGAAGCTTCAGAATTTTACGATATTTATAAGCTCAGTATCATCTGCATTCCAACAAATAAGCCGTGCATCCGTAAAGACATCGATGATGTCGTCTATAAGACACGTCGGGAAAAGTACAATGCGGTCATTAAACACATCCAGGATGCTCACGATAAGGGTCAGCCTGTCTTGGTGGGAACTGCTTCGGTTGAGGCATCCGAAGTTTTAAGTAAAATGCTAAAACGAGCAAATGTCCCCCACAGTGTCCTGAATGCGAAATTCCACGCAATGGAAGCAGACATCGTCGCGCGTGCAGGACAAAGAGGCGCCGTGACCATCGCAACCAATATGGCCGGCCGTGGTACAGATATTAAGCTCGGTGAGGGTATTGCAGAACTCGGCGGGTTATTTGTTCTAGGAACCGAACGTCACGAATCGCGACGCATTGATCGCCAATTACGCGGTCGCTGTGCCCGTCAAGGAGATCCCGGTCTTACAAAGTTCTTCGTATCGATTGAAGACGATTTGATGCGTCTGTTTGCAAGAGGCCGGATCGCCCAAATGCTCGAGAATTCACTCGAAGAAGGCGAAGAATTAACGCACCCCCTCTTGAACCGTTCCATCGAGAATGCACAAAAGGCTGTAGAACAACAAAATTATGCCATCCGGAAGCGCCTATTGCAATATGACGACGTCCTAAATCGCCAACGCGAAGTCATTTACGGTATCCGCAACGAGGCCATCCATAGTGAGGCTCCCCAAGTCCTTCTCTTCGACCTCATAAGAGAAGAATTGGATGTCCGCATCGAGTCATTCGATTCAAAATCCAAAGCACACGATTGGAATTCGGACGAAGCCAAAAGTTTTTTGAATTGGTTAAATGCCCAATTCCTCATAAACTTAAAAGCTGACCAACTTCAAAATCTAAAATTCCAAGAAGCTTCGGAGTATATTATACAAAAGATCAGAGACTCCTACAAATTGAAAGAAGAAGTGGAAAGTCCTGAAACGCTGATTGGTTTAGAACGATACGTTATCATCCGCGCTATCGACAAGAACTGGCAGGACCACCTCACTGAAATGGAAGATTTGCGTCGAAGTGTGGGGCTACGCGGTTATGGCCAAAAGGACCCGCTCAACGAATACAAGAGCGAAGCCTATGTCTTTTTCGAAGAAATGATGGGTCGCATCCGTCAAGATGTTTGTTTTGGTCTATTCCGCTCCATCTCTAGCCTATCCAATCTCCAAGATATGCTGGCTCGTCTTTCAAAAAAAGTCCAAGAAGTCGGCCCCAATCAACCCGCATCGCCTACTCCTCCCGACATTAAACTACCCAAGATTTCTATCAGAACCGACCTTCCTAAAACCGGTAGAAATGATGACTGCCCCTGCGGAAGCGGTAAAAAATACAAAAAATGTTGCGGTAAGTAAGAAGATTTGGGGAAACTGCTTTTGGTCACCCAAAAGCGTTCCCCCAAACCCCATCCGAAAAGGAGATACTTGCGCAGCAATAAAAATACCGAAGGGTATTTTATTCCTGCGCAAGTATCTCCTTTTGGAAGGAATTAAGAAAAACGATTTTTCGAGCAGGCGGGTTTTTTTGCCTAAAAAGAGACATCTTGTTGCACCATCAAAAAATATTTTCTATTGATAATCAATTGAATGGGAAGTTTAATCAAACGGATAAAGCCCATCAAACGGACCCAAAGAAAGATTGCTTTTTTTTGCATGTAGTATAAAATACTCCGGAGCCGGCAGGTTATTGGAACCTTTCTTTTCCTTCAAAAACGAAGAGCTGGCGACATCAATAGTATTTAATTCTATTATATATGAGAAAATTAAAGTTAGCGATTATCGGGCTATTAGCTTTTTATTCGGAATGTTCTCTATATGGAAGTAATGTTTATCAAACATTAGTTACCAATTGGGATCCTATCACTCGCCAGGTTGAAGCCATGAAGCCGGATGCGCGCAGAAATACCCTAATTGTTACAGACATTGATGAAACCTTGTACTTTGATCGATGTGCAAAAGCTCCTTCCTTGCAATGGGAGTTATTTAATTGGTTGAGAGATAATACGTGTGGTCTTATAGGTTGTACACAACGGGCGGGAAAAGAATGGGTTGAAGAGACACAGAAACATCTTTCGCGGGATAAATTTTATTTCACCTCATTTGAATTACCCACTGACTCCGCATTAAGAAATTTATATGTAAATGGTTGCATATTCGGCTCGGTGGACCCTAAGCTGCTGCAGCTAGCTCATTTTGTTCGTGACTTACAAAAGAAGGGAATCGTTATTCATAACCTCATTTTCGTAGACGATAAAGAAGAAAATTTTAGAAACGCTGAACAGATTTTCAAAGACTTGGAATTAAATGTGTGGCTTTATGAGTTTAGGGGAAAAGCTACGAATGGTCGCTCCCACCTTATTGTAGATCAAACTGAGTTTGAGGGAATTCCCTTAACAGAGGCGTTCAATCGTTGTTACCCTGATGGAGTAAAATTTACCGCAAAAGACCCGAAAAGAGAAGTTCCTGCTCCTGCCTATCCCCCCGCTGACACAAGGGATCTCCCTTACCATCCCAGCCAAGCATGGCAAGAAGCCTATACTAGCAAGCATCTATTATTGGCACATCGTTGCACCTCTGGAGGCCAGTATCGAATAAAAAATCTATTTGTTGATATTCAAGGGCATCAGCCTAATGAAATCGTAGGGTCTGTTTTTTTAGAAAATATGATTTTTCTGCTAACCGCACGCTCTATGATAAGCACAAGCTTAACTGATACAATGGACTCTACAACGCTTAAAGGCGTTATTGACAGTCTGGGATTCGGAGTCTTGCTTAAGTCACCTATCGAATGCATCTATACTGCGAAACCAAATGATGCCTGTGTTCCTATGGAAAATGATAGCACCACACAAGAGCAATACATGGGTAATTTTATTACCAACGCTGTTCCACCTAAAGACATTTTTTTAAAAAAATTGAGTGAAATCTGTAAAAATAGTGGTATAAAAGGTCCTTGGGTTGAAAACCCTAAGATTCAGGAATATCTTAGCAAGAGAGGGTTTAGCCAGACTCAAATTGAAGCCTACGTCACTTACTTTCGTGGGGAAGGATTTTCGTCTCAAGGTATTTATGAATACTTTAAGAAGCCTTATCCCCAAGAAGATATTGAAGATGCAGCCAGAGAAAAAAGGTTTCGCAAGTGCTGCCATAATGCGTTTGATACACCAGATGAAATAATTGAACAACTAAAAATCGTCCCATACAACGAAGTTACAGTTGTTCCTCGTTGTAAAAATCCAGCAAATGAAATCTCAATTGTAGGCCTTTTTTATGAGCCAAGCAACTTTCAATGGAAATTGGAAGAGGCAGGTCAATTTAAATTTAATCCAGAAACAATAGTCAGTGAACTTCAAGCTATTGCCAACAGAATGGGGGTCCCTCTTTATAACCTTGATGAGTTAAAGTTGCATCCAAGAATGTTAGATATCCCGCACTTCTCAAAAGGAAAAGCTAGATAAAAATAAAGAAAGATCGAAGATTTTTTTCATGGGGAGCTGCAGCTATAGCATAAGATATTAAAGAAGAGGCAAGATGCGGAAGCCTTTTTTGTTCGCGCAAAGGGATTGATTTTTGTAACTATTTTTATTGCCCATGCTATATCTTTTGAGGTGAGCCGCAAAAACGCCTCGACTGTTAATACATTTCACTATAATAATTTCCACTATAAAAGCTATTTTTGTTTAAAAAGAGACATTTTTTGCTTTTTGGGGAAAAACGAGACGTTGATGATCAATGGGATGGAGATTTTAATCAAACAGATCAAATAGATCAAACGTATCAAACGGAACATTGCTTCCATATGTTATAATAGATAGAAAGAAGTTATTTCAATTTTTGAGTTTGTTGGTGCAGAAAGAAGTTATTTTAAGTTTCGAGTGTGTTGGACTACGCATTCGTGCTCAGTCACGTACGTATGTACGCTCCTTTGCACTTAGCTTGTCCCCCTGCTGGAAAGCTTAAACTAGCATCTTTCTGGGGATTATGGGAACCGTGTTCGCCTTTGTACGCCTGCTCGAAAAAACTTGAGCTAACATCTTTCTGCGGATTATGGAATGGGAGCAAAAATCCACATTCCTACTCAAAAATTGAACTGACTTTTTTCTACTGATTCCTAGAAATTTGGAAGAACAAAAAAATCTTTTTCGCGAAAGAAAAATCGATAGATTTTGCTTTCGCGAAGAAACTCCTTTTCGGAAGGGGTTTGGGGAAACCTATTTTGGGGGACCAAAATGGGTTTCCCCAACCATTACCATTTGAAACACTTAAACATTTATGAAAGAACAAAAAACACGAGATACATTTAGAGCGGGACCATTTGAGTACCATCAGGAGATTGAGTTGACCGTAGACACGTTGACGAATCTGGGGGTTGGCTTAGGTCGTGTAGACGGCTGGGTTGTCATGGTGCCGTTTTCTTTACCTGGGGAACGGGTAAGGGCGCGCATTTTCCGAAATCACAAGAACTACTCCGAAGCGGATTTAATCGAAGTGACGGAACCATCGCCCCATAGGGTACAGCCAAAGTGCGACCTTTTTGGGAATTGCGGAGGCTGTCAATATCAACACCTCTCTTATGAGCAGCAATTAAAGTGGAAGCAGCAGCAGGTTAAAGAGATTTTTGCTCACTTGGCGGGTATTGAAACAGCTGTGAATCCTCCCTTATCGAGCGAGCAGACTTTTCATTATCGGTCGAAAATTACACCTCATTTTAACAAGCCAACCAATGAGGTAGATATTGGCTTCTTAAAACAAGGACAACGACACGCACTTGTAGATGTCGAACAATGTGTTATTGCAACAGAGCGCATCAATTCCGTCCTGCCCTGCGAAAGGCAAGCCCTCAAATCGAATCCGCAAAAATTCAAACGCGGAGGAACCCTGCTTTTAAGAGATACCATGGATGGCATTATGACAAACCCCAAGGCACCGTGTCGTGAAAAGATAGGGGAGTGGGTTTTCCATTTTACCGCTGGTGAGTTTTTTCAAAACAATCCCTTCGTGTTGCCCAAAATGATAGATTATGTCGTCAAGCAGGCCAGTGCAGGCGGAGCAGAATACTTGGTCGACGCTTATTGCGGGGTTGGCGTCTTCGCCATTGCAGCTCACTCCTTATTTAAAGAAGTGGTCGGTATCGAAGTTAATTCCGAAGGCATCAAATGGGCCCACAAAAATGCCCTCTCAAATCACGCAACTAATTGCTCTTTTATAGAGGGTAACGCAGAAAACATTTTTACCAATATCGCCGTCCCCGGAAATAAAACCGCCATTATTATAGATCCCCCAAGAAAGGGATGCGACGAAGCCTTTATTCAACAGCTGCTAGCCTTTGCTCCCGCACGGATTGTTTATGTCTCCTGCGCCCCAGATACTCAGGCCCGCGACCTCAAAACAATCCTCCAATCTCATCCCTACAAACTCGTCGAAGTCCAACCCATCGACCTCTTCCCCCAAACCCGCCATATCGAGAACGTTTGTGTATTAGAAAGGGTATAGTAGGGTAAGAAGAATTTCAGTTGGGTAGGGACAAGGTGCGAAACCCTTTCTTTTCGCGAGAAAAGAAAGGTTTTCGCGCTTTCCAAAGAAAAGCGAATATCGCGAAAGGAAAATCTAACGATTTTTCTTTCGCGAAGGGATTAAAGTTGTAACAACCTTAATGACCCATGCTGTAGAATAGGAAATTTTGGCGCAACGATCTCCTTTTCGGATGGGGCAAAAGATGTTAGCTCAAGTTTTTTTCGAGCAGGCGGACGAGGGTGAATCTTTTTTGCTCCCTTCCCATAATACAGCAGAAAGATGTTAGTTTAAGCTTTTGAGAAGGCGGACAAGGGGAGTGCGATGGAGCCGTACAATACGTACGTGACTGAGCACGAATCCGTAGTCCAATGCACTTAAAACTTAAACTAACTTCTTTCTGCAGTACGTGACTGAGGGCGAGTCTGATGTCCAACGAACTCGAAACTAAAAATAACTTCTCTTTGCTAGGGCTTTTCCTTAGAAGGATGAACGGGGGCATCCGTGCGGGGTGCAACGTGGATGGAAAATTCTTTTTCTTGTTTTCCTCTAAGGACTTGGACAGCGAGGTTGTTCCCGGGTTTTGAGAAGAAGATGGCGTTGATGACGTCGTCGATTTTGGAGATGGGGAATCGACCGATTTTTAGGAGCACATCCCCTTCTTTGAGTCCAGCCTTGTCTGCAGGCGAGTTGGAAGAGACTTTTAGGACGTAGCGGCCAGAAGTATCTGTTTCGATGCCGATATAGGCATAACTTACTTTTTCGGAAAAAAGGATATCATCGCGGATGCGACGAATAGCGCGTGCTGGAATAATGAAAGAAGACCGTGTTTCCTGAATTGAAACCGACATCATTCCGACGAAATTTCCTAGCAAGTCAAAGATCGGGGCGCCTCCATCTGCCCCTTCACATGGGAGGGAGGAACGCATGTAAGTCGTTGGCCATATCTTGGATAAGGATGGGCAAACGGTATTGTAATCCGACAAAAACCCAAAGGAAGGAGAAATATTGAGATTTAACTTATTGCTGATGCAGAGCAGGAATGTTCCAATGGGAGGAAGCTCAACGGAATCTCCGAGGTCAATGAAGGAGAGATTTTCCGGTGTCTTCTTTAGCTTGAGGATGGCCATGTTCGTTGTGGGGTCTATCCCTAAAACATCAGCCACAAAAGGTAAATTGTCATGTTCGATCCATACAAGGTTGCGATCGGCAATGGTATTGGCATCGGTTACGATGTGCCCGTCACGGCTTATAAGAAACCCTGTCCCTATCTTGAGGGATGTGTTTGCTTCCTTTTTCGATTCATCAAGCTGCTCTGAAATGCTTGCGGAAGCAAAGACTTTGACCGTACTTCTGCGTTTTTGCTGGATTAAATCGATGAAGCGATTCTGGAATACTAAAAAGAAGTCAGACGCTTCTGGATTTGATTTAGGCGCAGGCAGGGCATCCCCTGCTAATAGCGGCGTTAAAAGGGTAAAAAAAAACTAGAAAGCGCCAAAAGCCTCTTTTTTAGAGGTCTCCAGTTTTTAACAAAGAATCCGTTATGCTTGCTCACAGACAAAGTAAAATGTTTTATGCTGTTTTGAAAAACCTAATTTTCTTTAAATCCAACACTGGTACCTAGAAGGATTCCTAGCCCTTTCATCTTTCTTTTTCCCACGCACTAGCGATTAGTACGCGGTATTGAATTGAAAGGAAATTGTTGGGGACGAAGGAGAAAGGACCATTCCTGACATTAAAAAGAAATCCGAAGACGTTGAAACGCCGACTTTTTGGCAAATAAGCTCTTTTTGGGTGCTTGGTGATTCAAGAATTTTGCGAATTTTATCTGATGCAAAATCATCCTGAGCAACACAATGCAGGGGTGTGAAAACAGCCGAGTAAAAAGAAAATGACAAAACAAATACCGCTGCCGTCGAAAGAGATATTGCTGGATTCTTGAAGAAAGCAACGATCTCTCTTGCCGCGTGCTTAAAAATGCTTTCCTTTCTTATCGCCATCCTGAACATCTTTTGTTTCAGTTCCTCATCGAATCGGTTCCAAAACTCTTGAGATGGTTTCTCTAGTCGCTTAATACGCAACAAATTGCTTAATTGATCAAATTGATCCTGGGATTTTAACGACATGTTTTTTTAATGGATATAGTCTTTTAGCTTACTTTGAAGTTCGGATTTTGCATAGTGGAGACGTGACCGTACCGTGCCTTCTGAGCACTTCATAATGACTGCAATCTCCTGATGACTCAAACCCTCAACTTCAAAAAGAACAATAACAGTCCTATGTTTAGGAGACAGACTCTGAAGCGCTTCGTTCAATTTTTCTTGTAATTCTTTTAAGAAAGTTGGCTTATCTGATGTCATTTTCGACGCCAAGATATTACCTAACTCATTGTGGCTCACTTCTTCCGTGAGGGTCTCCAAGCTAAAAAATCGACGAAGTCTATTTTTTCTTAAGAAATTAATAGCAGTATTTACGGCAATACGATAAATCCAGGTGTAAAAAGCGGAATTTCCCTTAAAACGATGGATTGAACGAAAGGCTCGAATAAAAGCATCTTGCGCGATATCCGATGCATCTTCTTTGTTAGAAGTAATGTTATAAACGACAGAAAATAAGCGTTCGCGGTATTTAACAACCAGCTGATCAAAGGCTGCAACGTCCCCAGCTCTAACTCGCTCAACTAAAGCAAAATCCTCACTCCTCTCCGGGACAATGACCTCGGAACTTGTAAAAGTAGAAGCTATGGACTTAAAAACGCTCATAAAAAGAATCGCCCCGATAAGACCTTAAACGCTCACCTTCAAAAAGCCAAATTCCCCCTAGCTGGAGTTCTTGTTTAAACAATATCAATAAATAACTAACCCTACCCAAATAGCAAGATTTTTTTATGGGAACCTCTTTCTGCGCGTTATTGAAATAAAGTTCACCTTGTCCGCCTCCTCGAAATGTTGAACTTTGCAGCAACTACATGCGACGTCGAGTTTCGAATGCGTTGGGTCTCGGGCCCACACTTAGCTATTTGCAGAATACGCTTCCCTTTTCGGGAAGATGTGTGTATAAATAAAGTATGGTAATGTTAAATCCTCAGGGCTCATCCGGGAAAAAGGAACAGCCCCATCAAAAAGTAACGACAGATCAAAAATGGCAGGTAGCCCAAAACCAGCCAAGCCCCTTAAAAAGAGGGAAAAAAATCCCGCTAAATGAGTTGGCTCTATTCACGCAACAAGTTTCGTCTATGCTAAAAGCAGGGTTGCCCATTATATCCTCCATAGACGCTTTCCTTGAAGAACTTAAGTCACCAATATTCAAGAGAATCTTAACTCAAATTCGAAATGAAGTCGTCAAAGGAACGTCCCTTTCTGATGCATTAAAACAGTTTCCTGGATCCTTTCCTGTTATATTTATAAGCATGATTGAGGCCGGTGAAGCGTCTGGTTCGCTTGCAGAAGTTATGGAAAATCTTGCCCTCTACTTTGATAAATCCTTAAAATTGGTTAAAAAAGTCAAGAGCGCCATGACCTATCCGGCGGTTATCTTGTCCATTGCTATCGTGTTAGTTGTCAGCATTCTTGTATTTATTGTTCCTGTTTTTACAGGCATGTTTGCAAGCCTTGGAGCGACACTTCCCTTGCCCACACGTATCCTTATTGCGGTCAGCAACTGCTTGGGCCATAACTTTCACTGGGTTCTTCTAGGCGGAGGACTCCTCTTTTGGTGGTTAAAGACGTTCCTTAACACCGCACAAGGGAAACACATAAGGGATGTCATTGTTAGAAAAATCCCCCTATTTGGCGAAATGTCCATTAAATCTAATTCCGCTAGATTTTGCAGAACCTATTCTGTCCTTCTCAGTAGTGGCGTTCCCATTTTAAAAGCTATAGAAATCTGTACTAATATCACCGAAAACACCTTTTTGATAAAAGTTTGTAAGCAAATCTCCGAAGGTGTAAAGTCTGGTAAACAATTGTCCGACATTTTGTCTACCAATACCTACTTTCCCTCTCTTGTCCTGCAAATGGTTAAAGCGGGAGAAAAAGCAGGTAACGTGGAAAAAATGATCCTCAGTGCGGCAGATACCTTTGATAACGATGTCAATAACTTAGTATCTGCCCTCACCTCACTCATTGAACCTGCTCTTATCTGCTTCCTCGGGGTAACTATGGGTGGTATCGTCGTCGCTGTCTTCCTCCCTATCTTCAACCTATCTTCTGTTGTTGGCGGCTAAGAGGCTTTTTAGAAGGTTGCGAAAGCATGAGTTCAGCATTTTGAGTGTGTTGGACGTCGGATTCACATTCGGTCACGTACGTATGTACGCTCCCTCATGTTCACCTTGTCCGCTTTCTCAAAAAGTTGAACTCATGCTTTCGGCAACCTTCTTAGAAAAACCAACGATTGGGCCTTGCATATTTTAATGTGAACCGCAAAGAACCTCACCTCTCAATATAATTAACTACACCTTAAAAAGAAAAGGGTTTGGATTTATCAATAAATAAAATTTGGATTTACTATATACCTGGAAAGGCGAATTTTGGATAATGGAAGTGAGTTATCCATTTTATTCTTAAAGAGTTATTGTTTTTAATGGGTTGTCTCTTTGCGCTGGAATAAATTCCTTGTGGAATTTATTCCAGCGCAACGACCTCCTTTTCGGAAGGGGTGCGGGGAAACGCTTTTAGGCGACTAAAAGCAGTTTCCCCGAAATTTTTTAAAGATAAAAAAGACATAAAATAAGATTGCGATTGGAGGCCTAACGTTGGAGAATTTTCACATATGGTTAAAATTAGCGACTTAGGAATCGAGTTATATGCGGATGGAGCTGATTACAAAGGTATTATTGAGCTCAATCAAAAAAGTTTTATCAAAGGAATTACGACAAATCCATCTTTGATGAAAAAAGCAGGAATTGCTGATTATGAGGGGTTTGCGAAAGAGGTCCTAAAAGTGGTTACTGCTAAGCCCATCTCTTTCGAGGTCTTTTCGGACGACCTGCAAGAAATGAAACGCCAAGCGAGGAAAATCCAAAGTTGGCAAAAGAACGTCTTTGTCAAAATCCCCGTGTGTAATACCAAGGGAGAGTCTACCGCGGGTATTGTTCAGGAATTGTCTCATGAGGGAATCCAACTCAATGTAACAGCGCTATTCACGCTGGAACAAATAAAAGATATGATTGCTGCCCTGTCTCCCGATACAAGCAGCATCTTATCCGTGTTTGCAGGACGCACTTCAGAAACAGGCGTAGATCCCATGCCGATCATCAAAACAGCAAAATCTTTGATCGCAACAAAACCAAAAATTAAGTTACTTTGGGCCTGCGTCAGGGAAGTTTATAATATTATCCAAGCCCAGGAGTCGGGTTGCGATATCATAACTGTTCCACACGATATCTTGGCAAAAGCCGAACTCACCCTAGGAAAATCTCTCGAGGATATGACCCTCGAAGCCGTCCGCGCTTTTGACAAAGATGCAAGATCCGTAGGCTTTAAGCTGTAGCAAAAGATATATAGTATAGTTAATAGCATTGAGAATAGATACGCGAAAACCTTTCTTTTCTTGTGAAAAGAAAGGTTTTCGCATCTTGTCTCTTCTTTAATGTTTTATGCTATATCTAAGTGATCTTGGTTGTTTGAAGTTTTGGGGAAAGCGAGCAAAGGGTATTGTAGAGAACGCTTGGCATGGTGGAGAGGGGCACGATTTGTTCGGCGGCGCCGACATCGAGGGCGGCCTGGGGCATTCCGTACGAGGCGGAGCTTTGTTGGTCTTGTGCGAATGTTCTGGCGCCTTGTTTTTTGAGGGCGGATAATCCTTCGGCGCCGTCTTTCCCCATACCTGTTAAGATTGCAGCGACGGCGTATTTTCCTGCAGACTTGGCTGCGCTTTTAAAAAGGACATCGACGGCTGGGCGCTGATACCATACTTTTGGGTCTTTGGACAATTTTATATGGTATTTGTGATTAAAGAGTACGCGCATGTGGTAATCCCCAGGAGCGATGAAAGCAACGCCTTGAGTTAGTTCTTCGCCGTCTTCCGCTTCTTTTACTTTAAATTTGCAACACTCATTTAGTCGGAGTGCGAAAGCTTTTGAGAAGTAGGATGGAATGTGCAAGACGACGCAAATGGGAGGAATGTTTGGGGGGAGGGAAGTCAATATGCTTCTTAGGGCATCGGTGCCTCCAGTGGAAGCACCGAGGAGTAAAATTTGCTTAGGGTGGAATGTGATATTCTGGCTACTTATTACAGAATCAATTTGTTCATTAGCGAGTTGGTTTGTTTTGTGCGCAACGGAAGCAAGAGCCGATATTTTGGAAAGAGAGGCTGCACGTACTTTATTTATGAGAGAAAGCTCCAAATTTTCTAAGTTTTCAGAGAAAGGAGGTAACGGTTTATAGATAACATCGACAGCTCCCAATTCGAATGCTTGATTGATCGTACGCGAGCTCCTTTCCTCTTGGGAAGTTACCACAAGGACTGGCATGGGGCTGGTTTCCATTAAAATTTTTAGGAAATGAAGCTCTCCTCTGTCCGGTGTTTGTATATCCAGGGTTAAGACGTCCGGCTTGAGTTCCCCTATTTTTTTTCGAGCGTCATATAGGTTGTTGACGATGCCTACAATATGGATTAAAAAATCCTTTTTGAGGATGCTTTGCAAGAGATTGGAGCTTTCTGTTGAAGCATTGATTATCAACAAGCGGATTCTTTCCATCGAAGCCTATTCCTTGCGATAGATAGTGGGTTTTACAATTTTTAATGTGTGAGAAATTCCTGCTAAACTCTCTGCATGCCCAATCATGAGGTATCCTCCGCTTCTTAGATGAGGAACCAAATAGCTAACCAATTCTTGTTGAGTTTGACGGTCAAAGTAAATCATCACATTGCGGCAAAAGATGACATCGAATGGTTCGTGAAAGGGGTAGGGGGGCTTGAGTAGGTTTTGAGCCCGATAGTTCATTTTTGCCCTTAATGGTGGTTTTGCCTGGTAAAACCCTTCTTTAGTCTCCGAGCATTTCTTAAAATAGCGGTCTATGATATCAGAGCTCAGTTGCTTGACTTTTTCTTCAGAAAAGATGCCTTCTTTTGCTGCTCCAAGTGCGGTGGTTGAGATATCTGTCCCTTCTAAAGCCCATTGGATATGGGGATGGCTCAAAAAGTAATCACTAAGAATGATGCCGATAGAATAAGGTTCTTCCCCTGTAGAGGATGCAGCGCTCCACACCCTAAAGGTTCTCATGCCACCTCCGGCTTTTTTAACAAACTCCGGCAAAATGACCGAAGTTAAAAAATCGAAATGTATCGTTTCGCGGAAGAAAAAAGTATGATTGGTAGATATGGCGTCGATGAGATGGGTTATCTCCTCTTTATGGCTAATGTCCTTTAAATAAGTAAGGTATTCTTTATAAGTTGTAAGATTAAGAGCTCTTAAGCGCTTAGATAGCCGAGCCATTACGAGTTCTTTCTTATGAGGACCCAAATTTATTCGACTTTTTTCATAAACAAATTGGCGAATAAAATCATATTCCTCTTGAGTAATTGGCGTTACAGGAGACAACATAACGGTTTCACGGTTTCAGCAGACGAAGTTCACATTTATTTTGTCAGGTTTAGCCTCTATTATCAAGACCCAAATTTCAGAGAGAAAGATATTATAGTAATTAGGCCGAGGGGATGGAATCCGTTCCTTGTTAATAATACCGATCAAAAGGCGCCTAAAGTGTGTTTGAAATAGCTATGACTCTCTTTCCTAATAGGTTTTCCTCAAAAATTTTATCTTTTGTAGAATTTAGCAGGGTTGTGGAAAGAAAGTTATTGCCAAATCCGCTGGATTGCTTATAAATGAAGACATTGATAATTATCGAACCTCATGAAACCCCAACCCTCTTTAAATGTAAGCCTGTTCCATGGCGTACACACAGCCTTAGTCACCCCTTTTTATAACGAAAAAATCTGTTATGAATCACTGGAAAAACTCGTTAATCAGCAGATAGAAGATGGAATTAATGGTCTCGTCGCTGTTGGAACTACAGGTGAATCACCCACCCTTGACTATGAAGAACAAGACGCTGTCATCCGTTTTGTAATTGAAAAGGCTCAAAAAAGAGTTCCTATCATTGCAGGAACGGGTACTAACTGTACACAGACGTCTATTAAACGTACTATGCAAGCTGATAAATTAGGGGTTGACGCGATGTTGGTAGTTGCTCCCTATTATAATAAGCCAAGCCAAGAGGGTCTCTTTATTCACTTCAGCCGTATTGCAGAATGCACACAAAAACCTATCATCTTGTATTCAATTCCTTCGCGTTGTGGGATTGAAATTGGGGTGCATACCTTAGCTAAATTACATGCTAAATACCCTCATATTATCGGAGTTAAGGAATCCGGAGGTTCTTGTAATCGTGTTTCTCAAATAATAAAAGAGGTTGGAGACTCTTTTCTGGTGTTAAGCGGTGATGATAGCCTTACTTTGCCATTCCTTGCCTTGGGGGCTAAAGGAGTCATTAGTGTGGCTTCAAATCTTGTTGTTAAGCCTCTTGTTAAAATGGTAAAACATGCTTTAGATAACGACCTTGAGAGTGCATCTGAGATTAATAAAAAATATTATTTTCTCTTTAAAAATCTTTTTATAGAACCAAACCCTGTTCCTATTAAAAAAGCTCTATTTATGAGAAAAATTATACCATCCGCTGAAGTTAGGTTGCCTCTATGCGAAATGAGTCCATCAAATCTTCATATCTTAGAAGAGACCCTTAAGTCTATTTA
>MIDO01000102.1:0-3369 GCA_001831055.1 Verrucomicrobia bacterium GWC2_42_7
AGAGGAAATATGTGCGTGTATAGAAAAGCCGCTAGGAAAAGCAATGGTCGGATGTTTTCCGGACGGCGAGACCGCTGTACAGATTCATGATAATATACGAGGAGCGGATGTGTTTATCATCCAACCAACGTGTTCGCCTGCAAACCATCATCTCATGGAATTACTCATTATGATAGATGCAGCAAAGCGAGCTTCAGCCTCTCGTATTACCGCAGTTATCCCATTTTATGGTTATGCAAGGCAGGATAGGAAAGACCAGCCAAGGGTTCCAATCACAGCTAAGTTGACAGCAAACCTCTTAGTTGCCGCCGGAGCCAATCGCGTACTAACGATGGACCTGCATTCACAACAGATCGCTGGCTTTTTTGACATACCAGTAGACCATATTTTTGCTGCGACCGTTTTTTACTCACATTTAGAGAAATATCGGCATGAAAATTTAGTTGTCTGTTGCCCGGATGTCGGCGGATTAAAAATGGCAGCAGCTTATGCAGGTGTCCTAAAACTCCCTCTTGCAGTAATAGCGAAAAGACGACTCAATGCAGACACAGTAGAAGCCATTGATGTCATCGGAGAAGTGAAGGATCGTAACATATTGCTTGTGGATGACATGACCGAAACAGGCGGAACGCTGCTCGCTGCTGCAAAACTCCTCAAACAAAAAGGCGCCTTAAATATTCGCGTAGCCGTTACGCATGGCGTTTTGAATCCAAAGGGTTATGAACGATTAAAAGAGGGTTACATTACTGAAATGATAACAACCAACTCTACCCCTGTCCAAGCAAAAGGATCACCTATCACTGTACTGAGTGTAGCCCCATTGCTGGGAGAAGCGATAAAACGCATCCACGAAAATGAAAGTGTAACCAGTCTTTTTCAACTAAAGGGTTATTGAAGAATGGAGAAGTTAATAGACATTATCAAAAAAACGACTAGCTACTTTCTAACCAAGGGGATTGATCATCCCCAATTAACAACAGAACTCATTTTTTCGCACGTATTGAAATGCCGTCGATTGGACCTTTACCTCCAATTTGACCGCAACATGCAGGAAAATGTATTAGCAGAGCTTCGTCCTCTTGTTCTCCGACGCGCGAAAGGAGAACCCATTCAATATGTTTTAGGAGAATCCCACTTCTGCGATCTTAAGTTGAAGGTAACTCCCGATGTGCTGATTCCTCGACCAGAAACGGAAGAATTAATAGAAAAGATCACTAAAATATATCAAAATTCCCTAAATATCCCACTAAAAATTCTAGACTTAGGAACGGGCAGCGGAGCAATTGCTCTGTGTTTAGCGCAAACATTTCAAAATTCACAAATAATCGCTTCCGACAAAAGTCCTGCGGCGCTAGAGATAGCCAAAATCAATGCTAAACGAAATGGCATTCAAAATGTCACTTTTTTGGAATCGGATTGGTTCGAAAAAATAGAAGGAGTTTTTGACATTATTGTCTCTAACCCTCCTTACCTGACATCCGATGAATGGGAAACGGCGGCTCCCGAAGTTAAAGAACACGAACCCAAAATAGCCCTCGTTGCAGAACAGGAAGGCGCTGCCGATCTCATAAAAATTCTCGTTACCGCAAAAAAATATTTAAAGGAAGGCGGCCTCCTGTGCCTAGAAAGCGGCATCCATCACCAGTCCCTCTTGGAACAAACAGCAAAAGACTGCTCCTACTCCAAGTACGAATCGCTCCAGGACCTCTCCCATCGAAATCGCTTCTTTTTCGCTTGGAGTTAGAAGGAAGGAGGATCCGCTTTTACAATTTTTTGAGGTGCGAAAACCTTTCTGTTCCAGAACAGAAAGGTTTTCGCACCTTGTCACTTCTATTTTGTGATATACTTCAAATAGAATGAGGTTGACCAAAAAAAAGAGGTATCGTTGAGAACTTAAAAAAAATCCACCTTATCGGCCCGTTCAAATTCGGAGGATTTGATCGGGCTGATTACTGGTTTTTCTTAGGAAGGTTGCGGAAAGCATCAGTTCAACTTTTTGAGAAGGCGGACAAGGTGAACATAAGGGAGCGCACATACGTACGTGACCGAATGTGAATCCGACGTCCAACACACTCAAAATGTTGAACTCATGCTTTCCGACCGGAAACCTTTCTTCTCTTACCTCAAAAAGAAAGGGTTTCCGGTGCCCAACTTATTTCTTCTTTACTACATAATATTAGGGAGCCCTGGCCCTCCCCTCACTTCCCTCATAATTTATCTTGCATGGAAGGAATTTCTAAAAAGAATGTGGGGGTTAATAGTGAGATCGAGTGGAGGATGCGTTTAGGCGACCAAAGGTGGTTTTTTGAGGTTTGATAGTTCTGAAGACAAGAGTGAAAGGGAATATGTTATCCGTTATAGAGTCTGGTACTTTGTTTGGAATAGATGCGTTACCAGTCCAGGTTGAAGTGAATTCTGGAGAATCTGGAGATCTCCGTTTTATTTTAGTCGGACTTCCTGATATTTCTGTGAGGGAATCACAAGACCGCGTGTTTTCTGCTTTGGCCAACAGTGGATTTCATCCCCCTCATACACGTACGACGATCAATTTGGCTCCCGGTGACATTCGGAAAGAAGGACCTCTCTATGACCTTCCTATTGCCCTGGGAATACTGGCTTCTACACGACAAACTTTATTTAATAATTTCAAAAATTTTCTTATTGCAGGGGAATTGAGCCTATCGGGAGAAGTTCGTCCGATAAAAGGGGCCCTAGCCCTGGCTTTATTGGCCGCTAGGCAGAAAAAAGCAGGCATTATTTTACCCGCTCAATCAGCAGATGAAGCCGCTATGGTTGAAAATGTTCCTGTTTATCCCGTAACCTCGTTGCAAGAAACAGTCCGTTTTTTATCGGGATCCATTCAAATACAACCCATTTCGCCTCAAAAAAGTATCTTTCGGACCCCGCCTTCTTCTGAGCAGTTAACCGATTTTTCGGATATAAAGGGACAAAATGCACTCAAACGGGCTGTAGAAATATCGGTTGCGGGAGGACACAACCTGTTGATGATCGGGCCACCTGGAGCTGGCAAGTCTATGGTTGCAAAACGTATTCCTTCCATCATGCCAGAGCCCACGCTTCACGAGTTTCTTGAAGTATTGAGCACCCAATCGGCAGCAGGCATTACAAAATCTAACGAATACTGCTGTTTTCAGCGTCCCTTTCGATCCCCCCATCATACCATCAGCGATATAGGATTGCTTGGCGGAGGAACCTTTCCTACACCAGGAGAAATCTCACTAGCACACCATGGTGTTCTTTTCCTCGATGAATTGCCAGAGTTCAAACGGTCAGCACTGGAAGTTCTTCGACAACCCCTTGAAGATGGCGAGGTTACAATTTCAAGAAGTGCGGCAAAGGTTACCTTTC
>MIDO01000102.1:3380-5381 GCA_001831055.1 Verrucomicrobia bacterium GWC2_42_7
TGGATATGCGGGTTCTACGCTTCGAGAATGCCGCTGTTCTGTCCCAAACATTCAACGTTACCGCTCCCGTATTAGTGGCCCCCTATTGGATCGCATTGACATCCATATCGATGCACCCGCTCTGACTGTCCAGGAAATGCGTTCAGGGCGCGGAGGAGACTCATCTGAAACCATTCGCCAACGAGTAAAAGCAGCAAGACAGAAGCAACTCGACCGCTTTTCCTCAACAAGAACCCCCTGCAATGCCAGAATGTCTCACAACCAAATTCAAAAATTCTGTTCCTTAACAAAAGAACAAGGAGACCTCCTTCAGCAAGCAATGGAACAATTAAATCTCTCAGCAAGGGCATACGATCGGATCCTAAAAGTTGCCCGGACAATCGCAGATATCGAATCTTCCCCAGATATCCAAGACAATAACCTCCTCGAAGCCATTCAATACCGATCCCTCGATCGCAATTTGTTTTACTAGGGCTTTTTGGGGGAACTGCTTTTGGTCCCCCAAAAGCGTTCCCCCAAGCCCCTTCCGAAAAGGAGATTATTGCTGCGCAGGGTGTTCCATTAAGAGCCTTGACTAAAAAAACAAAATTGAAGCCCAGCTAAATTTATAAAAATTAGTTACGTACAGTGGCTTCCTTTTTAAAGGTTTTTTAGAGAAAAACCAGTTTTGGATGACTAGAAAAGAAATTTCTGACGTTCCTGCGAAGAGTTGACATTTTGATAGTTATAGGTAGCTTTTAGTAGTTTTTATGAAAAAAGCATTTATTACGGGGATTACAGGACAAGACGGATCTTATCTTGCAGAGTTATTGTTAGAAAAAGAGTACGAGGTTCATGGCATAATTAGACGCTCTTCAAGTTTCAATACCGAACGTATTGATCATATTTACAAAGATCCTCATAGTAAAAATAATCGCTTATTTCTGCACTTCGGTGACTTGGCAGATCCTGTAAACCTCGTTAAATTGCTCTACGAATTGCAACCGGACGAAGTTTATCACTTGGGAGCCCAAAGCCATGTAAGGGTGTCTTTTGACATTCCCGAATATACAGGCGATGTAACGGGATTGGGGACTGTACGCATTCTAGAAGCCATTCGAGAATCAGGGATCGGCAAGAAAGTACGCTTTTATCAAGCCTCTTCTTCAGAAATGTACGGAAAAGTAGTCGAAGTTCCTCAAACTGAAGTCACGCCTTTTCGTCCAAGATCCCCCTATGCTTGCGCCAAAGTATATGCCTACTATTTAACAGTCAACTACCGAGAATCCTATAACATGCACGCCTCCAACGGGATCTTGTTTAATCATGAATCCCCTAGGCGTGGTGAAACGTTTGTTACTCGAAAGATTACCAGAGCCGCTACGCGCATAAAACTCGGTTTGCAAAATGATCTATATTTAGGAAATCTTGATGCAAAACGTGACTGGGGATATGCCAAGGAATACGTGGAAGCCATGTGGCTAATGCTGCAACAAGACAATGCCGATGACTATGTCATTGCAACAAATGAAACCCATTCTGTGAAAGAATTCTGTGAAGAAACCTTTGCTTTACTGGATCTTGATTGGAAAAAGTATGTAAAGCACGATGCACGCTACGAACGTCCTGCAGAAGTCGATCTTCTCCTCGGAAACCCAGCAAAGGCAAAAAAACAATTAGGTTGGGAGCCAAAAGTTGGATTTAAAGAATTGACGAAAATCATGGTCGAGCAGGATATGATCTTTGCAAAAAAAGAAAAAGCCTATGCTGATTCCGTTAAGTAGGGTGACGCCTAAGACCCCTTTCTTTTTGACTCAACCTACTTAGCGATCCAATCTGTAAGGTGTTGATCGCTAGGTAAAATCGTTTTTGTTTGGAGAACGCTAGAACTTTTCCACGTTTTTTGCGCAAAAAGAAAGGTTCTGCACCTCGCTTCTCTATACAATTATAGTTAAACAGATTGAGAATAGAGGCGCGGAAAACCTTCTTTTTGAGGTAAAAAAGAAGGTTTTCCGCGACCTT
>MIDO01000103.1:0-177 GCA_001831055.1 Verrucomicrobia bacterium GWC2_42_7
CACCGCAGAGGGAGACCTTCCCAACAAAGCAGAAACCTCAGAGCCGGCTTGAGAAAAACGAAAAATATTGTCAATAAATAGAAGAACATCCTGATGTTTCTCATCGCGAAAGTACTCCGCTATCGTGAGGCCCGTTAAACCAACTCTCATACGGGCACCAGGAGGTTCATTCATTTG
>MIDO01000103.1:232-3785 GCA_001831055.1 Verrucomicrobia bacterium GWC2_42_7
GCAGCAATCATTTCATGATATAAGTCGTTCCCTTCGCGAGATCTCTCCCCTACCCCAGAAAACACAGAGAAGCCTCCATGAGCCATGGCAATGTTTTGGATAAGCTCCGTAATAACGACCGTCTTTCCAACCCCGGCACCCCCAAATGCCCCAACTTTACCTCCCTTAATGAACGGACAAATCAAGTCGATGACTTTAATTCCAGTCTCAAGGATATTAGCCTCTGTATTTTGTTCTGTCAGAGGAGGTGAAGCCCTATGAATAGGCAAACGGGAATCGCATATAATGGGTCCTTTTTCGTCCACAGGCTCCCCAATAACATTTAAGATACGCCCTAGGACTCCGTTACCAACGGGAACCATAATGGGAGTCCCTACGTCGTGTATCTCCATCCCTCGAACAAGTCCTTCCGTTGAAGACATCGCAACTGCGCGGACAAGGCCGTCTCCAAGATGTTGTTGAACTTCAAATACCAGTCGGCATTTTCTATCTCCTACCTCATAAGCAACCTCAAGTGCATTATAAATTTTGGGTATTTGATGTTCAGCAAATTGCTCGTCAACGACGGCACCGATTACTTGGACAAGTTTACCTATATTATTCATGTTTGTTAAAAATTTAGCTCAGTTTATGCGGATTGTTCTTTTGATGCTTGTTGGCTTGCAGCAATCTCTATAATTTCTTGGGTAATAGAAGCTTGTCTTGCTTTATTATATTCCAGAGTGAGATCTGAAACAATGGACTCCGCATTATCAGTGGCGTTTTTCATGGCCACCATTCTTGCACTATGCTCAGAGGCTTTCATTTCCAAAAGGATCTGAAAAATAGATTGATTGAAAAATGTAAGCGGTAATTTGTCGACAAGAGCCTTTTTTGAAGGTTCCATGAGCATAAATCGATCATCTTTGGGAAGACTTGCGATATTAACTCCCATCCGACGATATAAAAACTCCAATTCCCTCTCAAAGTTTTTTATAGGGAGCAAGTTACGAATCACAGGTTCTTGGATAGCTGTATTCACAAGGCTAGGGTAAAGAACTTCAACTGTATCTATGTTTTTTGCCAAAAACTGTTCAACAAGGAAAGTGGTAATGGTACGGACATCCTTATAGGAAACATGGTCTGTAATCGAAAAGGAAGCTATCATGTTTTTCCCCGTCCGAGCCAAGTATTGCGTCGCTTTTTTCCCAATCGCTATGAATTTTGTAGAGGACTCCATTTGGGAAATCTGACGTGTAATATTGTGGTTCAACGGTCCGCAAAGGCCACGGTCTGTCGTTACAATGAGAACTCCGCGGTGCTCAATCGGGCGCGACTCTAATAATGGATTACCCGGCCTATCTAGATGGCTAGAAAGGGAATGGGCTATTTCGGCAAAAAGCGTCGCATAGGGACGACCTCCCAACGCCTTATCTTGCGCTTTTTTCATCTTTGAAGCCGAAACAAGCTGCATCGCACGTGTGATCTTAGCCGTGTTTTTGATGGACTTGATTCGGTGACGTATTTCTCTAATACCTTTCATGCAATATGGCCTTTTAGCGTAAACTTAATTTCTATTGGCAGTACCGGAATCCCTTTCTTTTTGAGGGGAAAAAGAAAGAGGTTTCGGACTTTTAGGAAAAACCAATAATCGAGCCCAGCAAAGTTTTCGAATTTATTTGATCCGAGAGAATCGAGTTCATTCATGTTCTTAAAGATAACCATCTATTTGCGTCAATAGATTTTAAGCATAGCTATTAAAAATCCTGCCGATTAAGAAGCAAAAGTGAGCTTCCATTCCTCAACTGCACCTTTGAGTTCATTGATAACACTATCGGAAAGAGAGCCCTCTTGAAGAATCCCTTGAAGGACATGTTGTTTCGCCGACGAAAGGAAATCTTCGAGATTTGTAACCGCTTTTTGGATATTTAAAACTTCTATAGAATCAAAAAATCCATTTTGGACGGTCCATAAAATCGCAATTTGAATTTCTACAGGCTTTGGGTTAAAGTTTGATTGTTTGAAAACTTCCATAAAACGGGAGCCCCGTTCTAATTGATGCTTTGTCCGCGCATCAAGGTCTGAACCGAACTGCGCAAAGGCCGCCAATTCGCGATATTGAGCCATTTCGAGTTTTAACTTTCCTGCCACTTGCTTCAAGGGCTTTATTTGCGCTGCCGAACCCACGCGAGAAACTGAAATTCCTATCGAGATTGCAGGACGCACGCCCTGATTAAAAAGGTCTGTTTCCAAGAAAATTTGACCATCGGTAATCGAAATAACATTGGTTGGAATATATGCAGATATGTCCCCCGCTTGAGTCTCAATAATCGGTAGCGCTGTTAAAGATCCACCACCATGATTTCCATCGAGGCGCGCCGAACGTTCAAGAAGACGAGAATGTAAATAAAAAATATCCCCAGGGAAAGCTTCTCGACCCGAAGGACGTTTCAATACAAGCGAAATTTGACGGTACGCTGTCGCGTGTTTGGATAGGTCATCGTATATAACGAGAGCATCCATCCCATTTTCCATAAAATACTCACCTATCGCAGTACCAGAGTATGGCGCAATATATTGATTAGCAGGATTATCTGAAGCAGATGCAGAGACTACAACCGTATACTCCAATGCATTTGCCTCTTCCAATACTTTAATAAGGCGCGCAATGTTTGCATTCTTCTGACCAATCGCTACATATATAGAGTATACAGGTCTGAAAGAAGCATCCCCATTAAGTAGTCCTTGTCGGTTAATTTTTGCTTGATTTATAATCGCATCGATGGCAATGGAGGTTTTTCCTGTCGAACGGTCTCCAATGATAAGCTCACGCTGCCCGCGCCCAATTGGAATCATTGCATCAATCCCCGTGATCCCGGTCTGCAATGGCTGATTGACAGATTGTCTCGGAAGAATACCAGGAGCAATTTTTTCAACGGGGTATACCTCTTTTGTGTTGATCACTCCCTTGCCATCCACAGGACGACCTAAAGCATCCACCACCCTGCCTAACAACTCTTTCCCGACAGGGACAGAAAGTAGACGTCCTGTCGTTTTTGCTTCGTCTCCTTCTTTGAGATTTTGGCAATCCCCTAAAATAACCACCCCAACATAATCTTCTTCAAGGTTCAGAGCGATTCCAAATACATTCCCCGGAAACTCTATCATCTCATTATACATCGCAGCAGACAACCCATCTACTTTTGCAACGGCATCTGCGATCGAAACAATACGACCTACATTTGATTTCGCGACACGTGTTTCTAATTTGGAGATTTCTTGTTGGATTTGTTCGATAACTGTACTCATGGCAAAATGTATTATTTTTTAAATTGAAAGTCGTTGTTGAAAATTCATAAGGCGCCCCTGAATAGATGAATCCCATACATCATCTCCGATAGAAATGCGTATGCCCGCAAGCAGTTCTGGGTTTTCTTTGGGGACTACTATAATTGTTCGGGAATAAAAAGCCGAGAGTTTTTCTTGGATAAGCTTGACCGCTACAGAGGATAAATCACCTTTATATTCCACAATTGCCTGGCTCTTCCTCAATTCCCTCTTTACCATCCCAAGA
>MIDO01000103.1:3829-17997 GCA_001831055.1 Verrucomicrobia bacterium GWC2_42_7
CGTTTTCAATAGAAAGAGGTATTAATTTCTTCGCAAAAAACTTAAGAGATTGGCCGTCCATACGTTGTTAGATGCTCGCTATTTGCTCTGCGGCAGATTCGCTGATTCTTGCCTTCTCTTTTTCCGACAAATCTTTGTCGATGACTTTCCCAGTAACTTGCACAACGAGGGTCGCTACTTCTCTACGGATATCCGTCAGCATCTTTTGGTGCTCGCTCTCAATCTCTTGACGCGCCTTTTGCAAAATAGATTCCGCCTTTAATTCGACTTCCTTCTTCTGCCTCTCTCCGTAATCCTCTGCCGCGTCCTTTGCCTCTTCGATAATCTTTCTCGCACTTAAAGATGCTTCCTTTATGGTCTCGTTGCGTTTGCGCTCCGCCTCAGCCAATTGACGCTTCATTTCCTCCGCATACTGAAGACCATCTGCGATTCTCCGTTGACGCTCATCTATCGTTCGCAAAACCGGCTTGAATGCAAAACGATATAAAACATAAGCAACTATACAAAAATTCACTATTTGGGCGATGAGCATAGGCCATTCTACACCAAAAGAATCTGCAATTCGTGAAATACCAGAAGCGAAAAACATACAAAGTTCCATTACACTACATTATTGTTATTTCAAAAAAAGGCTTGTCTCTATAAGGATTGCTTTTCTCAAAAAAGCAAGTAATTATTTGTCCCTCAATAAATTAAAAAACCACTCGGTTTTTATTAACTCAATAAAATAGAGACAAAAAATATTACTTTCCCCTTTGCATCACTCTATATAAAATACAAGCCTTCGTCCTCCTTTACTTGTACAAAAACAGAGAATAAAAAGCGACCGCTTCTGCTAACGCCATCCCTAAGATAGCTTGCACCAAAATCTTAGCGTATGCACCAGGATTGCGACCAACGGCTTCAACAGCTTTTGTACCAATGAGAGCAACGCCAAAAGCTGCACTCAAGCAACCAAACGCAGATGTAAGACCGCGACCAATGTCACCCGTAAGTTCTGCAAGAATTGATGGAATTTCCATAGTATTTTACGATTTAGAGTTGTTGTAGTTTTGAATAGCCCACACTCGTTGGCATGGTCCCTATTCGTGAAATTTAATGCTCATGGCCCTCTTCCTCGTCATGATTGCAAACGAGTCCGATGTACACACAAACAAGTAACGAAAAAACAAAAGCTTGAATAAGCCCGATGAGACATTCAAGAAAGCAAAATGGAACAGGCAATGCAAATTTAAACACCCCTTCCATACTCACAATAAGGCTTTCTCCGCCAAATACATTACCAAATAAACGGAAGGACAAGGAGACTAATCGGAAAAGGATAGAAATAACCTCAATTACTCCAACACCAAAGAAAATAAAAAACAAAAATCCGTAAATTAGGATAGGAATTCCCTTGGGATCGGCCTTATTTCCAAACAAGTGAAGATACAGATTTTTAGGACCTGTATACCGAAAGGCAAAATAACCCCACGCAATAAAGGAAATGAGAGCAAGGGCAAGGGTCGAATTCAAATCTGCATTACCCGGTCTAAAAAAAGCTACCAAGTGACCATGCTCCGTTATTCTCCCAAGCGTTCCGATTCCCGGAAAAAGACCACTCCAATTTTGTATAAGTATGTAAACGAAGAAGCCTATGAGTATAGGAAAGGTATGCTTTATCATCTTCTTACCAACCACCGGCTCAAAAATCTCATACATCCCCTCGACTAGCGACTCAACAATCGCTTGACCGCGACCTGGAATTAACGCTGGCTTCCTACCGACGGCACGCCTAACAATAAAGATGAGAATCAGGGAAAAAATCCAGCTCGTAAGCATGGAATTTGTTACAGGAAAGTTCCCAAATATATGGAACAAAACATCGGACTTAATATTAACTTCTTCGGCACCACCCGCATAAGTAACGGTACCAAAGAATAATGGAAATATATAAAAACAAAAATTCCTCACCTTAACCATCTAGTGTCAACTTTTAAAGGTAAAATTAATAACTAAATTCCATTACAAGTCAACGATTCTTTGAAATCAAATTTCTTCTTTTCCGGGTTTTTTTAAAGGAACCAAATGTCGCCCCAATAAAATCCTAAAAAATTTCTTCGGCAATAGAAAGGGGTATAGTTAATTGCATTGAAAATGAATACAGTATTTTGTTTTGGGGCGACTTCTCATTCATCGCATAATAAAAACCGTAAGGTTTTTGATTATGCGATTATTAAAAGTGTTTCTTGGAAAAGCTCAGAAAGCATCTGTTCTATTTTTGAGAAGGCGGGCAAGGTGAATACGACCGAGCGTACATGTGTACGTAAGAGAGTGTGAATCCGTAGCCCAACATACTCAAAAACTGAACACATGCTTTCTGCCAAAAAACCCTTCTTCTCCTCGAAAAGAAGGGTTTCCTCGTATCTATTCTCTATGCTATTAACTATAACACACTCGAAAGTTGAAATCAG
Source organism: Verrucomicrobia bacterium GWC2_42_7 (assembly GCA_001831055.1). Classification (GTDB taxonomy): domain Bacteria; phylum Verrucomicrobiota; class Verrucomicrobiia; order Opitutales; family GWC2-42-7-A; genus GWC2-42-7-A. Next base: position 6,283 of record MIDO01000103.1, read on the forward strand.
CTTTTTCTGGAACGAAATCCACTGGGAATAAAAGAGGTTCCCTCAAAAACTCCAACTCTCTTCAAATACATCCTTAAACTTTAAATTGTCTGACAAGAAAGTTTAGTTGTTCAGCCATCTTTGAGAGTTCTGCCACATGCATATTTGTTGTAGTTGCCCCCACAGTTGAGGCTTCGGCCGATTTAGTGAGAATTTCAATGTTACGCGATACCTGTTTGGAGCTAGACGATGCATCCTGGATATTACTGGATAAATTTTTGATCGATTTAGAGAAGGCATCTATTGTTTTTGAAATCTCTTCGACAGTCGTAGATTGTTCATCAACGGAAGATGCGATGTTGTTGGAAAGGCCACGGACTTCTGAAACAATTTTTGATATTTGATCAATTCCCGCGACAGCAGACCTCGTATCTCCTTGAATAACAAGAGTTTGTTTTATAATCTGTTCTGTTGCTTGGGCGCTTTTTTTTGCAAGATCTTTAACCTCATTGGCAACAACAGCAAAGCCTTTCCCAGCACTACCCGCGCTTGCTGCTTCAATAGTGGCATTGAGTGCTAGCAGGTTAGTCTGTTCTGCAATATTGCTTATTGCGTCAACAACTTTGTTAATTTCCTCCGCAGATTTGCTCAATTTTTGCATGAGAAGGAAAGACGTTTCTGTTTCTCGATTTGCCTGTCCCGCTATATTTGCTTCTTGCATACAATTTTTGGCAACTTCATTGATGGAGGCATTCATTTGTTCAATGGAAGAAGCTACCATTGTGGAAGAATTATTCATAGTTTCCGACATTACAGCCATGTTATGAATGCTATCAGAAAAACGTTTACCGGCTGAATAGATATCGTTTGCTTGGATACTAATCCCTTTTGCACTAGACTCCATTTGCGCGGAAGTTCGAGAAAGTTCGTCAGCTGTCGATGTTAGAACATTCGTGTTTTTGCTGATGTCTAGGATAATCTTTTGAATTTTCTCTACAAATGTATTAAACCACTGAGCTAGTTCTCCTAATTCATCTTTCGCATTCACCTCTAAACGCTTAGTAAGGTCTCCTTCTCCTTGAGCTATATCTTTTAAAAGGTCTATTGCCTTTCTTAGGGAACGCGTAATTGAAAGACTAATCGATGTCCCAAGAATTACAGCAATACTACCCCCAAAGAAAGCAACCAATATCGCAAGCAACCCGGCTGTTTTTTTTATGCTGTCGCATTCTTGTTGCGACTGAACAAGCAATGTATCCGAATTCCTAAACATTTTCTCTCCAATACTATCTAATTTAGAGACAGCAGTCGCTTCCTTATTGAAGGCTATTAATGCCGGCTTTGAAAGCCTAGCTGCATCATCTATCAGATTATTTAAGATTTGGGCATATTTTATCAATAACTCATCCCTTGAAGCTGAAGCAAATATTTTGAGAGAATTTTTGACCATATCTCCCTGTGTCGAAATAATGCGATCAAATTGCTTTAGGAAAGAAACGTCACCTTTACGCAAAAACTGATAATAGAGAGCAGAAAGAGTAAGAACAAGTCGGTCTGCATCCGATGTCGCATTGATCATACCCAGTTCAGCGCTTTTGAGCCCTTGACCCATTTCACTTAGGCCTGCTTCGCGAGTTCTTAAGTTTGCGTGCAATTCCTTCGCCTTCGCAATGGCTTCATTGACAGTAGAATCTAGAGAATTCTGAGATTTTTGGGTTTCTTCGTGCGCAAACACAAGTTCTTCAAATTGCGACTTATATTCATCAAGATTTTTTAGAAGCAACTCTATTCTTCGGTTATCTGGATGGGACTGAAAAAGAAGGGAAAGCAGCCGGGTTGCTCCCGCACAGCTATCATGAAAGGTCTTAATACATTCTTTACTATAGTATTGCAGATAAGCTTTTTCCGCAATTCTAGCGGAACTTACTTGTCCAATAATACCACGTACATTTTGCTCAAAAAGAGTCCCGGTGCCAAGCTGATTCCAAAAAAAGAGACCCACCGAAATTAATATACATATAGTAAATATGTACAACAATGAAAACACTGCCAATTTTTTCTTTATTGTTAGTAAGTTGAACATATGTGGGCTACGTAAACAAGTATCTTAGTTATGTCGGAATCCCTTCATCTTTGAGATCAAAAGGGAGGTCTTTTCCGTCTTTAATAGAAATAGAACTACCTCGATTATAATCCAACAACTTAGTCAAAAACATAGAATTATATTCATTTATGGCTTTGCAACAAAACACAACTCTCATAAGTAGAGTCAAAATTACGACCCTTTCATCCTGCATTTTCACAATAAAAAACATTCAAAGCAAGCTTTTTTCTGTAGTTACGATTAATGCATCTTATAGCAGAAGCTTTTTACGACTCCCTTTGAAAGCACAATGGCTTGCATAGCATAGAAACACTTAAAAAAGCGAAAGGGTACGAAGGCTATTCTTTTCATAAAAAAGAAAGGCTTCTGAGCCTTGCTACTTCTTAGGCTACTGTTGCTATATGCCGCTTTTCTAAAGTTTACCATTGATTATTTTTCGAAAAATTGTTTTCATGAGAGAAGAAGGGCGCTGGACTTATGTTGGCAAGGCTGAAGATTTCACATAAATTAGTTATTTTGATAATTGGTTTTGCTGTGCCTATCATGGCATTGGTTTTATTTTTACTAAAAGAAAAAGAGAATAAAATTGAATTTACTAAGCTTGAACAGCGAGGGAATGAGGTTCTTCGTGTAATAATCCCTTTATATAAGGAAACCTTAGACTACAAAAGATTGTGCCTCTCGGACGGAGATAGCAACGAAATTTACGCCCTTTCACATTCATTATTAAAAACCCTGGTTTCAGCGGAACAGCTATGCAAGAAGCTAAATGAACCCTTGCAACTCAATCATCGTGGGTTGGTAGCGCGTAACCGCTTACATCTTCTACCTGCTGAGTTTTCACAGACAGGAAAAGCAGCTATCATTACCAATGAAAACAGCCATGAAACAATGGATAAAAATTTCGATTCATTCCTCTCGAACACTATAGAACTTATTGCCCATGTGGGAGATACATCGAATCTAACAACCGACTATGATTTAGATAGCCACTACACTGTCCTAACTATTCTTTCCGATTGGCCCATTGTATGCCAACAATTAGCTGAAATTTTATTCGAATTGAGTTCCCTTGCGCCACAAGTAAAAATCCCTGAAAAACAAAGAGTAAAAATCCAAGCAGACGTTGAAACGTTCATCAATATTGATCTAAAAAGGATGGCATCGCACATCAAAACGGCAATGAACGAAGATCAAAATTTCTACGGAACAAGTAATTCATTACACAACAATATCCCTCCCTCAATCGAAAAGTATAGGAAAAGCGCACTCGCATTCCAAGAATCAGTGACACAACTATGTGGTCCGGATGAATTGAGTAACGCCAACCCAAATGAAGCAATAGCGGCAGGAAATCTGCTAGAAAAAGACCTACTTGAGTTTTGGAAAACAGCCTCCAACGAGTTAGAATCCCTATTAAAAATTCGCATACGGGAAATAGGGAAAGAGCAAAAAATAGAGCTCAGTATCTTAGCCATTTTCCTGTCAATTGCTTTTGTATCTTCAATTTTAATTGCAAGAAATATCATAAAATCCATCGCTAACACAAGAAACATATTAAGGGAAATTGCAGAGGGAGAAGGCGATTTAACGAAGAGAATCCCTATAAAAGGGGAAGACGAGGTTTCTGAATGCGCACAGTGGTTTAACGTGTTTGCAAACAAGCTACAAGCGTTCGTAACAGATGTTAGCGGGAATTCTGGAATGCTATGGCAATCTGCTTCAGAGCTCAGAAAACGTGTTCGATTTGTATTTTTTGCAGGAAAAGAACTGTCTGGAAATATTAGCTCGATTGCCAATGTCGCAAGGCAAGTATCCATTAGCGTAAGTTCCATCGGACATTCTTCTGATTCAATGGCATCATCCGTGAAAAACGTAGCTTCTTCCATCGAAGAAATCACCACATCAACAGCGGAAATTGCAAAAAACTGCTCTAAAGAATCCGAGATCACAGAAAAAGCCAACGCAAATGCAAAGGCAATGCAGGAAACCATGAATAAATTAGGCTCTTCAGCAAAAGAAATTGGTAACGTTATCGAAGTGATCAGCAATATTGCAAGCCAGACAAACTTACTTGCACTGAATGCAACCATTGAAGCAGCCAGCGCTGGAGAAGCAGGGAAGGGATTTGCCGTTGTAGCAAACGAAGTTAAAGAATTGGCAAGACAAAGCGCTCAAGCTACTCAACAAATATCAGCTCAGTTGGAAGATGTACAAAATAACATTACCCTCTCCGTTTCAGCAATGGACGAAATTTCTAGGATAGTAGAAGAAGTAAACAAAATTGCAAATGCGATTGCAGGTTCCGTCGAGCAGCAAGCTACCACTACAGAACAAATTGCGCATAACATGAACGGTATTTCCATTGCCACTACAGACCTCGCAAAAGGAGTGCAATCGGTTGTCGAAGGCACCGATAAGTTAGCCTCCAGTGTAAAAGAAGCTGCAAGAGGTGCACAAGATGTGTCCCAAAACATACAAGAAATCAGCGAAGCAACCGCATCCGCTGAAGCGACAGAAAAGAACACCAGCGTCGGTGAACTAACCAAAATTGCAATCAAACTCCGGAACATCGTCGATCAATTTAAGATCTAAGTATGAGACTGCAAAAACCTTTCTTTTCCAAGAAAAGAAAGGTTTTCGCACTTTCCAAAGAAACACTTTTGATAATCACATAATCACATAATCAAAACCTTCCGGTTTTTATTATGCGATGGAGGAGAAGTCGCCCCAAAACAAAATACTGTATTCATTTTCAATGCGTTTTACTATACTTCGGCGAAAAATAAACCATTCCTATTGCTTATAGTGAATGGAACGTCTATTGATACCAATAAATGGTTATTTCCAAGAACATGAATGAACTCTATCCCATCGGGCCAAACAAATTCGAAGATTTTTTTGAGATTGTTTAGCCCAATTTAGAGTTTTTCTTAGGGGAAGGTCTGAAACCCCTTTCTTTTTCCCTCAAAAAGAAAGGGGTTTCGCCCTTATCAATAGAGATTTAATTTACTATAAATATCTTAATCTTCACATGAAAATAGAGACATATAAGGTAGGGCTACTACAAACCAACACATATCTTTTACTGGACAAAGAGAGAGAAGCTGGGTTTTTGATAGAAGCGCCACAAGGGATACGGAAAGAATTGGGTAGCCTCATTCAATCAAGAAAGCTGCAATTAAAAGGAATTCTAATTACACATGGCCATTGGGACCATGTAGGTGATGTTGCTTATTTCCAAGAGGAGAATGTCACAATTTACGCACACGAAGGCGATCTGCATTTATTAAAAAATCCCATGATTGCGGCTGATTATATGCCACCAGGCATGTCAATACCTCCCATAACCATTGACCACTCACTGAAAGATGGAGAAGTTCTAAATTTGCTCGATCAAGAAATCCATGTATTACATACGCCCGGACATACTCCAGGCAATGTATCCTTTTATATTCCAAGTTTGAATTGTGTGTTTGTAGGCGATCTACTTTTTGCGGGAAGCGTTGGTAGGACAGATTTCCCTGGCGGAAGTTTCAGTTTACTTGAAAAATCAATTAAAGAAAAGATCTATACCCTGCCTGATGAAACCATCATTTATCCAGGCCATGGCCCATCAACTACGGTTAAGAGAGAAAAACACCACAATCCATATGTATTTGAAAATTAAAGTCTTACAAAAACAACCCAGAGAAAAAGTGAATTTCCTCGAATTATTTGGAGGTCCTCATAATACACCTAACTATTTTTCACAAACTTACAGTAAAATCAATTTAAGTTGACACATCCATAATCCTTTCTTTTCCTGAAAAAGAAAGGGTTCCAGCGGTGTCAACATAAACGAGTCTAAGTATATAGAGCGAACTGAAAACCTATTGATGCAACCTAATGGTTATTTTCAAGAGCATGAATAAATTCGATCTCGTCTGGCCAAACAAATCCTTCGACTTTATTTGGTCAGATGATTGGTTTTTCTTGGGGGCTCCGGCCTTATCAAGCGGAATTTAATTATCTATAAATGACTTTCTTGGGATATAGATTTTGTAAAAGGATGGTACATTTTTTTGTAAATGTGCTGTTGGTAGGTATTTTCACTTTACAAATAGGGTTATTGTCCTGCTATTTGGGAGAGACCTCTTTTGCACTTCCTGTGTTTGTTCAGAGTTGGGTGAAAACTTATTGCAGAAGATATTTGGCTATAGATGTCTTTTTCGACAAGTTACTATTATCTTCAAATCTTACTATTTCTGCTCACCAGGTAAAGCTATACAACAAAGGAACGCATTCTTTGATAGCTAGTTGCGATGAAGTTAATTCCCAAATCCATCCTTTTGGGGTACTGAGCTCGTCTCTTTTGAGTAAAGTTTCATTGGTAAATGCATCTTTGTATCTCCCTCCCTATTTGTCTCTTTCAGGGAATCAGGAACCCGTTTTAAAAAGATGTTATGCTGAAGCCTATTGTGAGGGGCGCTGGGTATTATCTCGTTTTACTGGAGAATTTAACAAGGTAAGGATCGTCGGCAACCAGATTGAAATTCCCTCAGTATCGATCGGCAACAATGACCAGAATGTATTGTTTTTTAAGTACCTCAATGCGATCAACCTTTATGAAGACTATTTTCATAAGCCGTTTTTAGCATTTTCTCAACGCGGACAATCCATCGATCTATTATTTAGTGCTTATTCAGCAAAAACAGGAGATATTTCATCTGAGCTGCTATGTCTTCAATCTACTTTTTCCCCAAAGAATGGGTCCTGCACAGCCAGCGGTTTTTTAAGGAATTTGAAAAAGGGCTTAGTTACAGCCAAGACGCTTTCATTTGAAGGAACCTTCTTACCTCATACAAAGACTCTGAACTTTGTGCGTCTTTGTGGGAATGATATTTCTTTTAACAATCAAAACATCCCGACTGCCATTTTCTCCTCCAATAATTTTGACTTTACTAAACCTACAGGACATCTGGCTGCTTACCAGAAAGAAAGTTGGCTAAAAACAGAGTTTTCCCTAATTGACCAAAATCTCAGACTGAAGGGGCTTGCACACTTCGATTTTGAAAACTTAATGAAGTTCCTTCCCAACGAAATCCTCTCGAAGATGCCTTCTCTTGTGTTTCACGAACCTATCCAATCAGAGTTTGATACATCGGTACAACTAAACGAAGGCCCATTATTACAAAACGTTCATTTTGTCTTAAAAACAAATAATGCTATTTTTAATGAAAATCTATTTCTTAAAGCCAAAGCAAGTGGCAATTTTTGCGGGAACGAACTGGAAATAAAAGACTGTTTCCTAAAGACAGAAGACTCTTGCGTTACAGGCTCTTACAAGCACAACATAGAAACACAAGACTATCGATTTCTGCTTGATGGCGTCCTAAATCCTGCGTTTTTGAATACACTACTAAAAGACTGGTGGAAAAAATTTTGGGTCCCTTTTAAATTCAATGCTGCGTTTCCTTATGCGAACATCGATATCCAAGGCAATTGGCAGAAAATTTCTCAAAATACATTTTTTGGCAACGTTTCAGCTTCCCATTTTCGATACAAGGAATTAAATGCAGAAACTTTTTCTTCGCGCTATTATGGTGACGCCACCTACCTTTCTTTTGATAATTTGTTATTAAAGAACCCATTGGGTTATATTGATGGAAATATCACTTTGACTTTTACAAGTCCTCTGCCGGACTCCGATATATTATCATTTGATATCTATTCAACGGTTCCGCATGATGAGTTCATTTTATCATTTGTACCCAATCTCACAGAAGTTGCAAAAAATATTCAGTGCCAGAATCCTCCAGCTGTTAAATTGAGCGGTTGTATTTTTCAAAAAAATTGTACAGCAAAAGGATATGATAAACTAGATTGTTCTTGGACGTCCGAAAATGAAATTATTGCTTATGGCATTCCTCTTAAAAACCTCAATTTCCAGGCAAAACTCACAGAAGACTGTTTTAGAATCAAAAAATTAGAGGCTTCTTTAGCGAATGGGACTCTAACGGCAGATGCTTTTATGCAACTTTTCCCTGAAAAAACAGCAATAACTTTTTACCTCGATTTAAAAAATGCAAGGAATGAAATCCTTTTTGAAAAAATCCCTGCTTTGAGAAAGGCCCAGAATCCCAAAACTTCGTCTTCAAACACCAATCCCTATAAGGGACTACTCTCTCTGCAAATGGAGGCCTCTGGCACGTTGGGATCTTTATCCTCCTTCTCTGGACAAGGTCATATTTCTTTTACGGATGCAAAGATAGGAGAAATCCATCTTTTTGGGCCATTATCTTCGTTGCTCGCTTACACCCCTCTATTGGGGGCAGTTGGATCGCTTGACCTCAAAAATGCTACCTTAAACTTTCAATTAAAAGAGGGTATAGCCACTACCCACAATTTAAAGCTCATAGGCCCCGTGGCAAAGGTCGAAGGAGAAGGGTCGCTGAATTTGATGAATGATAACGTCAATGCCTTCGTCAAGATAGGACTTTTGGATGAAATTCACGCCCCGGTAATTAAACAAGCACTTTGGATTTTTCGTCCCATTTCTCGGGGATTTCAAGCTTCTCTAAAAGGAACGCTCCAAAAACCTGAATGGACAACACTCTTTAATCCATTCGGCTTCCTTAAAAAACCCAAATCTCAGAAAGATGAAAGCTTCTAATGGTTAATTGCATTGAGAAGCGGAGAAAACACCTGTCTTTGGTCTATTAAAGAGAAACGGAAAGGTCTTTGCCTTCCGCATTTCTATTCCCAATGCATTTTTCTTCTTTGGAGAGATGTTTATACATTTTTGTTCCTGGTTTTTGTCTCGGAAACATTCCAGGTTCCATCTCTCCCTCCGTTTTGCAATCCCTAATCCCTATTGCTCTTCCAACTTGAACCTACAGTACACGCAAAAATTGGCTTGAACGCTTCTTGTTTTTCTGATTAGAATGATGGGGTCTGAAGGAGCTGATGGTTCAGCTTCCCTTTCTGAAATAAACAAGAGGAATTCGTACTTATGAAAAAATTAATATCTACCCTTGTCCTTACGGGCTTTTCCGTTATCTCATCATTCGCTGTATCATTGACAGATTATGCTTCAGCGGCTGCTAGCACTCCTGGGGTTACACAACAAGCGGCAACCACTTTGCAAGCGAATGCAGCTGGCATTCAACAGCAACTGGGTTTGTACATTATGGATTATATCGGTACTATCCTTGATGCTGCAAATACAGCAAAATTGTCACTCAATATCTCTGCAACTGAGGAACAAAAGAAGAAGCTTATAACAGATTTTCTGACCAATTTGCTTCTGTCCCAAGATGAAGCTATCAATATACCTGTAGGCACAAGCGCCCAGTTCATCACTAGTCAAATTAAAAGCCGCATTGACGAAGTCTCTCTATCCCTAAAAACAGGAAAAACCTACAGTGAGTCTTTCAAAACAGAAGGTATTTTTGATATTTTGATTCTCGCTGCAATGAAACATGATTTTGAATCGAAAAACCTCAAAATAGAAGATGCTGACCTAGCTATTATGTACAAACTGACTCATGCTTTCTTAAAGCCAATTGTGTGCGATCAAATGGTTCCCAAGATTGTATCTGGCGCTAATTGGATGGAAAAGACAGTTCAAACAAAGTGCCCGAAGTGCTTCGAGTTCTGTCAATCCGCAGAAAAGGGTGTTTTCAAATTTATCGGGTTTGCCATCTATATTGAGCCAATCGTTAAGGAATTAATTGTAACAATACTGGAAGTTAGAAGCAAAGCAGCTGCTGGATCCAATTCAGGAGCATCCACATCCAGAGCACCCGCCATGATCGAAATGACGGTTAGGTAAAAAGAAGCCATTTTAAGAAACGACAAGTTGCGAAAACCTTTCTTTTTTCGGAAAAAGAAAGGTTTTCGCTTTTTCCTAAAAATTTGCCATCCAAACCAAACGATCTTGGCGAAGCAACTCCTACTCCTTTCGCCGAAGAAAAATCGATAGATTTTACTTCGGCGACGAACTTCTTTTCGGAAAGGGTCCGGGAAAACCGCTTTTGGATGACCAAAAGCGGTTTTCCCGGGACTCCCTCCCCTTCTCTCTGCATTCACTCCCTACACTCTACCGTAAATTTGGGCGAGGTTTTTGAGATAGGAGGAGGCGTTTGAAGCGAGGGTGTTAAGTTGGTGTTGGGAGAAGCGCCATTGCCAGTTACCTTGGGGGCGTCCTGGGGAATTCATTCTGGACTCTGAGCCGAGGCTTAGGAGGTCCTGCATGGGGATGATGGCGAGGTTACTTATGGATTCATAGGCCGATCGGATGAGATCCCAAGGGACTTCATTCCCTGGAACGCGCAAATAGCGACGAAAGTGGTCACGGACCTTTTCGGGAGCGGATTGATACCAACCCCAAGAGGAGTCATTGTCGTGTGACCCTGTGTAGATGACGCTGTTTTGCTTCAAGTTATGAGGGAGGTAAGGGTTATCGGCATCCCCTCCGAAGGCAAATTGGAGAATTGCCATTCCGGGAAGCCCTACGGTGTCTCTCAATTCAAGAACTTCAGGAACAAGGTCGCCTAGGTCTTCTGCAATGAGTTGTGCATTAGGGAATTGCTCCTTTAGTGCGAGGAAGAAGTCGAGACCAGGACCCCGTTTCCATGATCCCTTACGTGCATCATTTGCATTTGCGGGTATTTCCCAATAATTATGAAAAGCTCTAAAGTGGTCGATACGAACGACGTCATACATTTTAAAAGAATTTCCTAATCGACGCATCCACCAATCATAGCGCTGCTTTTTTAAAAGGTCCCAGTTGAAAAGAGGATTTCCCCAGAGTTGGCCGGTGGGAGAAAAATAATCAGGGGGAACGCCTGCAACGGCTAAGGGAAGGCCTTCCTTATTCAATTGAAAAATCTCAGGGTGTGCCCAAACATCTGCACTGTCTAACCCCACAAAGATCGGAATATCTCCGATAATCTTGATTCCATGTTGGGAGGCATACTTTTTCAAAAAGTCCCACTGAGCAAAGAAAAGGTATTGATAAAACTGAATGGCTTCGATTGGCACAGCAAGGGAACGGATGAGTGGATGGTTTTTCCCTAAATCATAGGAACGCAAGCCTTCTGGCCACTCAAACCACGGTTTCCCTGAAAAATGATTTTTTAACGCTTGGAAATAAGCGTATGGATTCAGCCATGAAGATTCCGATTTTTTGAAATCCTCAAAAGTCTTAAAGTTTTCAAAAATCCTACAACGGCATTTGTTGTATCTTGAAAATGCAATCTGTAGAACCACAAAAAACCTTTCGTAAAGCCCTCCGTAATCTACGCGTTCATGCGACAATTTTCCCAACCCCTCACACTCCTCCTTTGAGAGTAAGCCCAATTCAATCAACTGAGTCAGATCGATTAAATAAGGATTGCCTGCAAATGCCGAAAAACATTGATAGGGAGAATCGCCAAAACCTGTCGGCCCCAACGGACACAATTGCCAGTAGCACATGCCCGCACCTTGTAAGAAATCGACAAACTGCCTCGCCGATTCTCCTAAACACCCAACCCCCTGCCTGCTCGGCAACGATGTCGGGTGCAACAATACCCCTGCCGCTCGCTGTTTTAACCAATTCATAAAGTTTATTTTTGGGGAAAACCCATTTTGGTCACCCAAAATGG
>MIDO01000103.1:18037-25625 GCA_001831055.1 Verrucomicrobia bacterium GWC2_42_7
TCCTCCTTTGCTCTAAAAAAAGAGGCCCCTAGAGGCGTTTGATTTTTTCAAAATTTTTGCTTTCGCGCAAGAACTTCTTTTTCAGAATGGGCTTAGGAAAACAGTTTTATCGTGAGATGTATTGACAGTCGAGACGCTTTTGCGGCTCTTCGAAAAGTTCAATATTCTAATAATATTTGACGATAAAAACCTATAAGATTTTGATCGCCAAATGATTGGTTTTTCTTGAGGGAGGTCCGGAACTCCTTTCTTTTTCACCTCAAAAAGAAAGGGGTTCCGGCATTTTCAATAGAAATTTAATTTACTAGATAATTGATTCAATCAATCTGATAAGTCATCCGCGGAGATAGAACCCGAGTGTTGGTAGAAGCACACCAAAAGAACAAGACCAGCTGCAACCTGAGCGGAACCAGCAATGATCACAAAAAAGGCCAATACCATACCGTCCATCAAATGAAAATACCGGGAGAAAGCCACTAAAGCCAGATTCACCCCGGCAAACATCATCTCGATGCCCATCAAAACCACGATTAGATTCTTCCTCAATAGTACTCCAAAAAACCCTATCGAAAAAAGGATACTGCTAACTAATAAAAATTCCCCGAGCGTTATGTTCATAAGAAAATTAAAGGATGGCTATAAGTTTTTCTGGAAGAATAGGTTGCGTCGCTCGTGCGGGACTATGTCGCAGAGCGTTATACATCCCACGACCGTTCCTAAAATTAACAATCCTGAAATTTGAAACAACAACATGTATTTAGAAAATATGAGCGAACTGAATCCAGTCGCTTCTACGAGAAATCCATCGTGCATATATGAATCATCAAGCCTTATCGAAGTGGCACGCCATATAATAAGGTAAATGCTCCCGATCACCAATGCTCCAAGCGCCACGAACGAGGAAATCACTGTTATCTTTTTAAAACGTGGAATTAATTGTGTTGGTTTAAGAAACATAATTACAAACACAAATAAGACAACGATACCCCCTGCGTAAATCAACGCTTGCAGCAACGCCAATAAATAAGCATTCAATAAGACAAAAAGTCCAGAAAGGCTTAAGAATGAGACGATCAATGAAACAGCTGCATTCATTGGGTTCCTGCTTACAACTCCCAAAAAAGCATACCCTAATATAAAACTGGCTAATATATAAAAAATAAGGTCTTTCATTATTTATTTTTCCACTTGTTATACTTGTCGGGAAGCGTTCCTCCCATTGCATATAATTTATCTTTGTTGAATATCAGCTCCTTGCGTGAGTAAGAAGTCAGTGAATACCTTTTTTGTAACACAATCGCTTGTTCCGGACAAGCGCTTTCACATACGCCACAATAGATGCATCTCAACATGTTTATTTCAAATTCCTTCGGGGCCTTTTCTACTTTCTGAAAAGGGCTATCCGTTGAGATAGGTCCTGGTACGACTCGAATTGCCTTCGATGGGCAACTAAACTCACATAATTGGCAAGCTACACATTTTTCCCTTCCCTCAGAATCCTTAATCAACGTCGGCACTCCGCGGTACCCATCGGGTATGACAGGGCGCTCCTCTGGGTATTGAATGGTTACTTTTCTCTTAAAAAAATGGACAAAGGTAATTGTCAGTCCATGCAAAATCTGTGGCAAGTACCACTTTTCCCAACGACTTAAGGACTTTCGTTCTACAAGCTTTGTCATAAGGTACGAATTTTGTCGCAGACGATATCGAGGATCATGTTCAGGACTAAATTAAAAAGAGCTAAGGGAAGTATCGCCTGCCATCCTAAATTCATCACTTGATCATACCGGAAGCGCGGAAGCGTCCACCTTACCCACATAAAGAAAAACACCATGAAGCAGGTTTTAGTCAAAAAACAAAACACAGAGAGAATGCTCCCAAACCAGTTCTCTGGCCAAGGGAAAGGAATTCCTGGCAAAAAATGCCATCCCCCCAAGAACAATAATACAAATAATCCAGAGCCTACGATCATGTGTGCGTATTCTGCAGTAAAAAATAATCCCAATTTAAAACTCCCATATTCGGTATACGCTCCACTAACCAAGTCTGTCTCTGACTCCGGCATGTCAAAAGGTAAACGATTTGTTTCGGCAAATAACGCTATTAAAAAAAGTAGTGCCGTCAAAGGTTGAAGAAAGATGTTCCACCAAAAGTGCTGCCCTTGAACCGCCTCATAAATAGAGAAACTTAATGACGAATCACCCCTAAGACATAAAAATATCGATAGTACGGATAACATCATCACAATCTCGTACGAAATTAATTGCGCTCCAGCTCGAATCCCTCCTAACAACGAATATTTACTGTTCGAAGCCCATCCCCCTAATAGTGTCCCGTAGACACTCAACGCACTTACTAATAAGAAAATCAGCATCCCCATGTCTAAATTAGTTAGGGCAATGGGGCTTACATCACCATCAGACCAATACTCTCCATAGGGCAACAACGCAACCATCGTGAGTGGCATCGTTAACGCAAGAATCGGAGCCAATACATAATAAAACTTATTTACGTAATCCGGAATGGGGTCTTCCTTAAATAAAAATTTTAACCCATCCGCAAGTGGTTGAAAAAAACCTATCTTGCGTAAAAAAGGTCCTAAAAAAGGAATCCAAATGACCCATGGCAAAACTGTCCGACTCGGGCCAATACGCCCTTGAATCCAAGCAGAGATCTTCCTCTCGGCCAATACCGCATAGGCACATAAACCCAGCAGGATGCCAATCACCACCAATGAACACATCACCCTTACGACCAACATCCCCATTCTTACCCACTTATATCACCCTCAGACCTTCTTTGTCCAGAAGAAAGATGTTATTTTAAGTTTTGAGTGTGTTGGATATCGGATTCACATTCGGTCACGTACGTATGTACGCTCCCTCATGTTCACCTCATCCCCCTTCTCAAAACATTAAACTAACATCTTTCTATGGGGTTATGGAAACCTGAGCAAAAGAGAATCCTCTCTTGTGCCTATGCTATAGTTATTGCAAAATAAAACGACACTGTTTAAGCTCCTTTCCCGGTAAACTGACCTCAAAAACATGCACGGTGATATAAAATATTTTTTCCCGGACAAGGATGTTCTGCAAGTTGTATTGAATTTGAGCCAACATTCAGAAACCTTGCGGGAAGACGTCTTAAAAGCAGCCAATTATGCTGGGAAAAATGGCATGACTCCTCTTATTTGGATGGTAATGAGACATAACCTTATGGCAGGCGAGAAGTTGTTGCAAGCGGGAGCTAACCCCAATCAGATCACGGACGATGGAGAAACAGCCCTTTGCTTGGCTATTCTTAGTAAACAAATTGATTTTGTAAAAATGCTACTTTCCTTTGGAGCAGATAAAAACCGTCCCGGATATGACGGTAATACGCCCCTTATCACTGCTGTGGAAACTCAGGATATCGATATCATACATTTGCTCATTGAAAAAGGCGCAGACCTCAATGCTCCATCGACCGAAGGATCTACAGCTCTAATGAATGCCATTGACCTTGGAAATCCCGTTATCGCTAAAATCCTCTGTGACGCAGGCGCAGACTTAAGTGTCCAACACCCGTCCGGAGTCACCGCCATTGATATGGCAAAACAGAAAAATGGAGACCTCTAAAAATTGCGGGGAAACGTGCTTTTGGTCCCCCAAAAGCGTCTCCCCGCACCCCTTCCGAAAAGGAGGCAATCTGCGCTCTAATAAGTTCTTTAAGAACTTATTAGAGCGCAGACATGGCTCAACAAATATATCCTAAATATATTTTCATTTTATCGAAAATAGTTTTTTTGAGGTGTCTAACTTAGCCATCTTTAAGACCCTATTTTGGGGTCTCCAAAAATCCTATTTCTGAAAAACAAGTGCGTTTTGAAATGAAAATGGATGACTAAATTTATTTTCTCGTAACTAATTTATTAAAAATCACTTACGAACATTACATTCTTTTCGGAAAGGGTTTGGGAAAACCGCTTTTGGATGACCAAAAGCAGTTTTCCCAAAACTTATTCGTCAAAAAAGCAGTTGAAAAAAAGGGAAGAAGCGGTAGAGTTTGTTTGCATGATAGACCTAAAAATTTTGAGGGAGAATACGGAGGCAGTGCGCCGAGGTATAGAGAAGAAAAAGTTTCAATGTGATCTAGAGGGATTTCTTGCTTTAGACCAGAAGAGACGTTTACATATTACGCGGACAGAGGAAGCACGGGCGAAGCAGAAAAGTGCGAACAACGACATGGCTGCGTTGCCAAAGGGATCCCCAGAGTTTTTAAAGAAGGTTGAGGAGATGAAGTCTTTGGCCGCACAAGTGAAAGAGCTCGAAATTGAGGAGAAGGCAATAGAGGAGAAATGGAAGGCCCTTTATTTGAGTATTCCCAATGTTCCGCATGAATCCGTTCCTGTTGGCAAGACGGACAAAGATAACCAAGTTGTTCTGACCTGGGGCGATTGTTCCAAGATTTCACCATGCGCCGTACCCCATTATGATATACCTTGGTTTGGAAAGTTGATAGATTTCCCCAGAGGGGTGAAAGTTACGGGGGCAGGATTTCCCTTCTATATCGGCGATATGGCTCGGCTGGTAAGGGCTCTTTTAAATTTCTTTTTAGAGGAAGCGAAAAAGGCAGGATATGAAGAGTTTATGGCTCCTATTGTTGTCAATGCAGCGAGTGCAACGGCCACTGGACAGCTTCCTGATAAAGAAGGCATGATGTATTATGCGAATGAGGACCAACTTTATCTGATCCCAACAGCTGAGGTACCCGTAACAAACTTTTATCGAGACGAAATTTTTGAAGAAAGTGAATTGCCTGTCTATCGTTGTGGATATACGCCTTGCTTTAGGCGCGAAGCCGGAAGTTGGGGAAAAGACGTCCGTGGATTGAACCGCTTGCATCAATTCGATAAGGTTGAACTCGTAAAGTGGGTCCACCCTGATCACAGTTTTGAGGAATTAGAAAAACTGCGACTCGATGCCGAACGTCTGCTACAGAAGCTTGAATTGCCTTACCGAGTACTTGCGATTTGCACCGGTGACATCGGATTCCCTCACTCAAAACAATACGACCTAGAAGTTTGGGCTGGAGGACAAAAGCGTTGGTTAGAGGTCTCTAGTTGCAGCAATTTTACCGATTTCCAAGCACGACGCGCAGGGATTCGCTTCCGTCCTAAAAATGGGAAAGTCGAAACCGTACACACTCTAAACGGATCCGGTTTGGCCATTCCACGCGTCCTGGCCGCCATCCTCGAGAACAACATTCAATCCGACGGAAAAGTAAAAATCCCTTCCATTCTCAAAAAGTGGATAGACACTGAATTCATCGGGGCATAAGTATAGCAGCATGCTGCAAAAGAAAGGTTTTCGCGCTTTCCAAAGAAAAGCGATTATCGCCGAAGGAAAATCTAGCGATTTTTCTTCGGCGAGGGAATTTGTTTTGTAAGAACGCTAATGTCTTATGCTATACCAAGGCAAGGGGATAGCAGCTAATCGTTCACTAATTTCACATTTCCGCTTGGGTTAAGCCCCTTAATGCCTACTTCGTGTCCGCTATCCCCTTTAAATATAAGACAATTACCCCTATCTGTTGTTCACTTTTTTCAATGTAAATTTGCCCTCAGGAGGGGTGAGTTTTGGAAAGTCGTAACCTCTGAGCATAGTTATAGCTAAATGCATTCAGATTGGAGATAAAGGAGATGCGGAACCCCTTTCTTTTTGATTCAAAAAGAAAGGGGTTCTAAGCATTATCAATAGAGATTGGATTAACGATACTTTTTAAATACCAATGCGGCATTGTGTCCGCCAAAACCAAGATTGTCACTCAGAGCAACCTCAATAGGAGCGGAAGTCTTGACGTTAGGTACGTAGTCAAGGTCGCAATCGGGGTCTGGATTCTCGTAATTGATGGTGGGAGGAATCTCTCCGGTCTCAATTACTTTTGCACAAACGGCCGCTTCTACTGCTCCAGTGGCGCCTAAAAGGTGTCCTGTCATTGACTTTGTGGAGCTGATTTTGACCTTGTGAGCATGCTCCCCAAAGACTTTTTTGTAGGCCATTGTTTCAAATTTGTCATTGTAGGGCGTCGATGTCCCATGGGCATTGATATAGCCTATGGATTCTTTGCTCACTGAGGCATCTTTGATTGCGGCCTCTAAACAATTGGCTAGATCTCTTCCTTCTGGATGTGGGCTTGTTATATGATAAGCATCGCAATTTGCTGCGTATCCTGCTAATTCACAATAAATTTTAGCACCACGCGCAATCGCATGTTCAAGGGTTTCTAGGATAAGAATTCCTGCCCCTTCTCCCATCACAAAGCCATCGCGTTTCGCATCAAAGGGTCTGCAAGCTTTTTGTGGGGTGTCGTTGAAGGCGGTACTCATTGCTTTCATCGAACAGAATCCAGAAAATCCCAACTGCGTAATGGCCGCTTCGCTTCCGCCAGCGATCATGATGTCCGCATCTCCCCGTTGAATCACTTTAAATGCTTCTCCTATGCAGTGAGAACCGGTTGCACAAGCGGTAACTATCGAAAAATTAGGCCCCCTACACCCTAATTCTATAGCAATGATACCGGGAGCCGCATTCCCTATGAGTGATGGGATCATGAAGGGAGAAACCCGCCGAGGACCTTTTTCAAAAAGAACCTTCGCTTGGGTTTCTATGGTCTCCATCCCCCCTATCCCAGACCCAACCACTACTCCGACTCGGTCTTTATCAACTTTATTTATATCCAATTGAGAATCATTCACTGCTATTTTTGCAGCTGAAACCGCAAAGACCGTATATCTGTCATTGCGCTTAACTTCCTTAGCATCCATGTAGTTTTCGGCGTTGAAGTCTGTCACCTCCGCCGCAACTTTACAGGTAAAGGCAGAAGAATCGAACCGAGTTACTTTGGTGATTCCACTCTTGCCTGCAAGTAAGTTCTCCCAAAACTGACCGATGTCGTGCCCTAGTGAGGTTACGACTCCGATACCTGTGATTACAACACGCTTCTTAGAAGTTGAATGCTCCACAATTATTAAAATTACTTGTTCTTTGCTTTGATATAATCAATGACGCTTCCAACTGTACGAAGTTGTTCTGCATCTGACTCTGGTATCTCTTGTTTCAATTCATCCTTAAACTCTTCTTCGAATGCCATAATAAGCTCTACAGAGTCCAGAGAATCCGCTCCAAGATCATCTATAAAAGATGCTTGTGGCGTAACCTGCTCTTCATTGACATTCAGTCGGTTAACGATGATTTCTTTTACTCTTTGCTCGATTGTTTTTTCTACCATTTGCGTAGTCATTGAATTAATTCTATATGTTGATTAAAAAATCTCCATTGTTTTCTCACATTACCATTCCGCCGTCAACTGAAAAAACTTGTCCTGTTATATAACTTGCTTCTTCAGAACATAAGAAAGTCGTTAGATTGGCCACGTCAGAGGCTTGACCAAATCGCTTTAAGGGAATTAATTTCTGTAATTGCTGGGTCACGTCCTCGCTTAACTTGCTCGTCATGTCCGTTGTAATAAATCCGGGTGCAACGGCATTCACTGTCACGGACCGGCTCGCAACTTCCTTCGCAAGCGCCTTCGTAAACCCGATTACACC
>MIDO01000103.1:25698-26592 GCA_001831055.1 Verrucomicrobia bacterium GWC2_42_7
TATACGGCCCCATCGCTTTTGGGTCATCGGCCTCACCAAACCCTTCGACCAATAAAAACAACTCGAAAGATTCGTCGTGATAACTTCCGTCCAATCCGCTTCCGACATCCTTAATAAAAGGCCATCTCGCGTAATGCCAGCATTGTTTACTAAAATATCTATTGTCCCATATTTTTCCAAAAGCTGCTCACAACAAATTTTCACAGCTTCAGCATTTGAGACGTCCACGGCTGCATAATCCGCCTTTCCGCCTTTTTCAATTATACCATCTGCAACTGTCTTACAGTTCGATTCTGTTTTGCTTACGCAAATAACGTGTGCTCCGTGCGCCGCTAAATCCTCAGCAATCGCCTTGCCTATGCCCCTGCCTGCACCAGTCACAAGAGCTATTTTACCAATACCTATTGTCTGTCCCATATTTCCTCCTAGCAAAATATCTTATAAAATAAAAACAAGCTAATTTTTCTATTTATGTTTTTAAACAAGAAGGGTTCCTTCGCCTTCCCTCCTGAAAAGAAGATGATTTGAGCATAACTAATTTTTTCAAAATTAGTAACGCGCAAACGAGAGGAATCCTTCATTCTCTTTTCAAAACTTACTATTTTTTCCAAAAGAGGTTTCCAATCTATCGATTTTACTTTCGCGAGGAAAATTCCGCCTGTTTTTCCCCAGAATTCATGAGGTATATAATCCTGTGTTTTTGTGATGAGTGTTTTCATAAGTTTGAAAAATTAAAAAGAGATTCTATTATATCATAAGAAAGCAACATTTCGTTTGATACGTTTGATCCATTTGATCTGTTTGATTAAATTCTTCAACACATTGATTACCAAAAAGTTCATGTTTTAGATTTTAGCAAATTTCCTCATAATGCCGCTGAAAAGTGTTAATTCA
>MIDO01000104.1:0-3138 GCA_001831055.1 Verrucomicrobia bacterium GWC2_42_7
TTACAATTCCCCCAAGCGTTTCCACTGTAAAAGTTTTTCCTACTATAACGCGTTTTGTCTCAAGTAAATGTCTTGAAAAAATCCTTAAGCCGTTTCCGCTCTTTTCGGCTTCAGATCCATCCGGATTAAAGATTTTTAAGCGAAAGTCCGCCACATGCGACTCCAATGGCCCAAACAAAATCCCATCCGATCCAACTCCAAAATGCCGATCGCACACTTTTCTTATAAATTCCTCACCCAGCTCAGCGGCGTCACCCTTGGCTTCGAGAACCAAATAATCGTTCCCTAATGCTTCATATTTTACAAAAGTTTTCATAATGTTTCATAATATTTTTGGGGAAAACGGCTTTTGGTCCCCCAGAAAGGGTTTTTCTGGCCCCATTCCGAAAAGGAGGTCCTTGCTCGGAAACAATTTTTTCAAAATTTGTTCCCGAGTAAAGAGGTCTTCTATTCTTTCTAAAGTACGCCTTACTAAGAAGTGTGTAGAAAAAATTTCCTCACACAATATTCTATTGCTTTAACTTTTTCAAAGAACAATCCTATCTTTCATAAAGCATACAATGAGTGGTCGAAATTTTGCATACCTTCGTTGGGTAAAAGTCTATAGATTTTTATCCAACGATATTCGCTTTCCTTTGAAATGTGGATGGCGTTTTAGTCAAATGAATCCATATTTATTTTTATATTCTCTCTTTGCGCGAGGCGTGAGTTTGAAAAATTCATCCCTCTCACAAATAACTCCTTTTCGGAAGACGTTTAGGAAAACCCATTTTGGGAGACTATTGGTTTCCCCAACACTTTCTTCTAAAAGAGGTTTTTCTCTATTGGAGATGGTATTTGCTATTGGGATTTTCTGTTCCGTGTTGTGCACGATTTTTGGCTTTCTAGCTTTTTCATCGGTGGAGCACAGTAGGTTGGATGGATTGAGTAAAGTTCCCTCGCTTATCAGTGATATTACTGCTTTCATACAGGAAAAGCCCTTCAATGAAATCGAGGCATTGGTTAAGGAACCCGAAGGGAAAAAATTCTATGCCTCCTATGAACCCCTGGATGAAAAATCAGATAAGCTCCCATCCCTCCACTTCGAGGAAAATTTTTCGGGAAAAAGCTCCTCTATTGAAATCACCCTAAAAAGAGATCCCTATGTAATGCAGCAAGGTGAAAAACTATTTCCTTCCGGCAGAGGGACCTACATCCCCTTATCCATAGAAATCAAAACCTCCCCTCCCGTAACCTTCCCGCTCGTTAAGTGCCTGTGAGGAGTTGGGGGAACTGCTTTTGGTCCCCTAAAAGGGTTTCCCCCAACAGAAGTGATTTCATTTTTTCGAGTGTGTTGGGCAGCGGATTCGTGCTCAGTCACGTACGTATGTACGCTCCTTTGCACTTACCTTGCCCGCCTTCTCGAAAAAATGAAATCACGTTTTTCTGGCCCCTTTGAAAGGATGCCTTTGCTAACAAAAAAAACATCCTTCGCGAAAGGAAAATCGATAGATTTTGCTTTCGCGAAATAACTCCTTTTCGGAAAGGGGGTTGAGGAAACCCTATTTGGGGGGACCAAAATGGGTTTTCCCCAAAACTTCTACCTTCTTTCCTTTAAGAAATTTTACTTGATGGAGGGCGAGCCAGTAGATGATGGAGGCGAGGGGGATGAGGAGGGTAATTTCCCAGAGGGCGATCCATTTAGTAGATCCGAAGGAGATTTTTATGATTTTTGAGGAGGTTGTGAGGAAAAGGCCCATGATGATAGCGGATATGGCTATTTGGCATAAGGACTTGGTAAATTTGATGGCTAGGTAGGCCGGTTCTTTTTTTCCTAAAAATTTATGCAGTAGGGCCATTTGGACAAACATGGACGCGAGGTTTGCAAATGCGAGGCCGATGGTTCCGCAGGAGTGCATGAGGATGATGGAAATCAAGAAGTTTGTTATGAAGGAGATAGCTGATACATACACGGGGGTGCGTGTGTCTTTGAGGGAGTGAAATCCACGAATCATAAACGTCGACAACGCGCAGGGTGGTATTCCTAAGGCAAAGATGGTCAGTATGGGCTTTGTTAGGAGCACGTCTGTTTTGCTGAATTTCCCCCACTGAAAGAGGACGTTTAGGATAGATTCATTAAGGAGTATTAGACCGATGGTTGCGGGGATGGTAATGGCCAAGATCATTCTTATTGCTTGGAGGTAAGCTTCCTTGAGTTTTTCTGTTTCTTTACGGGTGGCCATCAAGGAGATGTTGGGAAATAGAACGGTCGTTATTGCGATTGCAAAGACGCCTAAAGGTAGTTCTACTAGCCTTCCTGCTAAGTACAAAATGGATACTGCGCCTGAATTCAGGGAAAATGCCAAGATCCGCGAGACGACTGTGTTGACTTGGTAAATGGCGGCTCCGAACAAGCCAGGTAAAAAGAGTCGTTGTATTTCTCTTAGGCCATGAGAAGTGTTTATATCCCACTGCCATCGCCAGCCTTCCCTGATCAACGCGACTGCAGGGATTAGGGCTTGCAATCCCCCTCCGATGAGAACCCCGCCACATAAATAGTGTACTTGTTGAATGGGCGTATCTCCAAAAAAATAAGCCAATACTCCCGTGGACACTATCATTGATAAATTTAGCCAAACGGCTGATAACGACGCGATTGCAAAGCGTTCCAATGTATTCAGTGCAGCTGCAAAAATCGCCGCAACGCACACTAATAACATATAGGGCATTAAAATAATGGCCAAGTGGGCGCCCAAATACCAACGTTCTTCCAATCCTGAAAACAGTTGCACTCCTTGCATTCCAAGTATGCCCAGTATTACAAGTCCTGTTAGTAGCATCAACGCACGCGTTAGTACTTTATTCAATAACAGAAAGACCCCATTCTTCCCTTCCGAATTCAAGGCCTCCGACATCAAGGGAATCATTGCCGACGTCAATGCTCCTTCCCCTAAAAGACGCCTAAACATATTGGGCAAGGTAAACGCAAATATAAATGCCGAATTCAGTACCGACGTCCCAAATAATGAAAAATTCATGACATCTCGCATCAGCCCCAATATCCGAGATACAAATGTCGTCGACGCCACAACGGCTATGTTTATCAATCGCTTAGATTTCATGCTCATTCTGTTTTGTGGCATATGGGGAAATTTTGGG
>MIDO01000104.1:3197-3291 GCA_001831055.1 Verrucomicrobia bacterium GWC2_42_7
ACTATCCTTTTTCCTTCACATAGCCATACCAGCTAATTCTACTCACCTTAACACCCTTCCGTTTATTTTCAATGAAAGATTTTTTTGGGCGATA
>MIDO01000104.1:3331-6313 GCA_001831055.1 Verrucomicrobia bacterium GWC2_42_7
CTTTTTGCGACTAAAAGCAGTTTTTGCACGTTTTTCTAAATTTTTTTCTTGAAAATTGAGCCAAATAGTCTTTGTTAATTAACCTTTATTTATCATATGAGCGAACAGAGCACACAAGAGAAGAGGAAGCCTATTTCGAAGTTGAATTGGATGGACATTTCGACGATACAGCACTTTACGACAGAGACAGGGAAGATTTTGCCACGTCGTATTACTGGGTTGTCGGCTAAGGACCAACGTAATTACATGCGACAAGTTAAGCGCGCACGTAATATGTTAATGGCCCTCTAGCATGCCCATTTACTCAGGTTCTGTCGAGGGCATCGAGTTGGCGTCGCAAGCGCTAATGAGAGGGGATGCAGTAGCCTTACCGACAGAGACTGTTTACGGGTTAGCCGCCAATGCACTTGATGCGGTTGCCTGCGCAAAGATTTTTGAGATAAAGGGACGCCCTTTAATTGATCCGCTGATTGTCCACGTTTTAAACTGGGGACAAGCGGATTCTTTGGCGTGCATGCCTTCAGATGCCCGCTTGTTGGCGGATGCCTTTTGGCCTGGGCCATTGACCCTTGTTGTTCGCCGAAAAGAGGTTGTTCCGGATATCGTGACAGCAGGGAAACCCACTGTAGCGATCCGAATGCCAAGGCATCCCATTTTTCGCTTAGTTTTAGAGAAGACTGGGTTACCACTTGCGGCCCCGAGTGCAAATCCGTTTGGGTATATTAGTCCGACTACTGCCCAACACGTGATGGACTCTTTGGGAAGTCGAATTCATATAATTATAGATGGCGGCTGTTGCGACGATGGGATTGAGTCTACCATATTGGATTTGTCTCATGAGGTCCCAACCATCCTTCGGCCAGGGCCTGTCTCTCGCGAAGAGATTGCAGCTGTTTTAAAGTGTCCCGTGGAAATGCGGGTCGCTACAAAAGCGGCTCCACAAGCCCAAGCCCAAGAAGCTCCAGGTTTGCTCAAGGAACATTACTGCCCACACACGCCATTTTTTCTGTTTGAAAAGGAATGTCCTTCTATTACAGAAAAAGGAACTGTTGCGGTTGTTTATCTCAATCGACCATCCCAACAGCAAACGGAACTCTCAAAAGAAGCGACCCTGTTTTGGCTGAGCGAGTCCGGTGACTTGAAGGAAGTTGCCCGCAACTTATTTGCTCTTCTACGAAAGCTCGATTCGTTGCACCTATCAGCGATTTACATGCAACGTCCACCGCAGGACGGCATCGGCATCTCCATCAACGACCGCCTCTCCCGAGCGGCCGCTCGCTATAGGTAGGAAAAGTTTTTGGAGGAACTGCTTTTGGTCCCCCAAAGCGTTCCCTCAACCCCCCTCCGAAAAGGAGATCGTTGCGCAGATGTAAAATTCTTATTGAATTTTACATCTGCGCAAAGGCTTCTTTTCTGAAAAGGCTTAGGAAATCGGCATTTAAGTAGCCTGCCGGAAGGGGATATTTTAAATTTCGGGTGAGTTGGCTACAGACAAATCCTGAACTGACATTTTTCAGTGGAATTGTGTGAAAAAGATTCACTTTTCGCGTCTTCACAAAAACTTAAGCTGGCTGCATTAAAAGAGGAATCCCAAGCCTTTCCTGAAAAAGGAGACCTTGCGCAAAATAAAATTCTGAAGGAATTTTATTTTACGCAAGTATCTCTTTTTCGGAAGGGGTGCGGGGAAACGCTTTTGGGGGACCAAAAGCAGTTTCCCCGACAAAAATTTCCTTGCATGGCGGGTAATTGTGTGAACAATGGGTATTTCCCTAAAACCGGACACCTCTAAAAACCTGTTTTTCAGAAAAACGAAGATGTTTGGGTTGAATCACGTCTACGCTATAATATGTTCTGAAAGAACTTTTTATAGCGCAGATTGCCTCCTTTCGGAAGGGGTTTGGGGAAACTCATTTTGGGGGACCAAAATGGGTTTCCCCAAGGTTTCTAATTTAATTTACTATATAACAACTTATGAATAAACACATTAAACAATTCATTGACACAGACAAGACAAACCTAGTGGGTTATGTTTGCAAGAGCATAGCCAAGGAATCGTTGCATCTTCCGGGAGAGGATTTCATTGATCGTGTATTTATTGCGAGCGATCGTTCGATTCCTGTTTTGACCAATTTGGCGCGAATTTACAACCATGGGCGTCTTTCTGGGACTGGGTATATGTCGATTTTGCCGGTTGACCAAGGTATAGAGCATTCGGCAGCGGCCAGTTTCGCACCCAATCCTGTTTATTTTGATCCAGAGAACATTGTGAAGTTGGCCATAGAGGGCGGATGCAATGCCGTTGCATCGACTTTGGGTGTTTTAGGGTCTGTTGCAAGGAAATATGCCCATAGGATTCCATTTATAGTGAAGTTGAACCACAACGAGTTGCTGACCTATCCCAATAAATTTGATCAAATTTATTTCGGTCAAGTGCAACAAGCGTTTGATATGGGAGCTGCTGCTATTGGAGCGACCATTTATTTTGGTTCTGAAGAATCCACACGCCAAATTCAAGAGACTTCACAGGCCTTCGAATTGGCTCATCAGCTGGGCATGGCAACCATTTTGTGGTGTTATTTAAGAAATCCTGCTTTCAAGCAAGACAAAGACTACCACACTAGCGCAGATTTAACAGGCCAGGCCAATCATTTAGGTGTTACGATCCAAGCGGATATCATCAAGCAAAAACTGCCAACGAACAATGGTGGGTACACTGCATTGCAGAAGATGAGTAAAGCGCAGCACAGCGATTATGGTAAGACGAGTTCCAAGGTTTACAGCGAACTCAGCACAGACCATCCGATCGACCTGACTCGTTACCAAGTAGCGAATTGCTATATGGGGCGTGCTAGTTTGATTAATTCAGGTGGAGCCTCTGGCGAAAATGACTTCCAGGAAGCCGTCTTCACTGCCATTGTGAACAAGCGTGCGGGTGGGGCAGGACTCATTTCCGGACGTAAGGCTTTCCAACGTCCAATGAAT
>MIDO01000105.1:0-2839 GCA_001831055.1 Verrucomicrobia bacterium GWC2_42_7
CTAAATTATTCTTGTAACGAAACTCTCCCACAGGCACTACAATAGCAAAAACGGACAAAATCGCAATCCTTTCTTTTTGAGGAAAAAGAAGAAATGCTTTCCGCAACTTCTGAGAAAAACGAACGATCACCCAACCAAAATCTTGCGATTTAGAATCGTCAGTAGAAATTTAATTTGTTATAAATCAAAAGAAATTTTCCTCAATTGGCCCCGAATACTGTTGTGATCAAAAAACCGATCTACAAACTTCCAGAATGCTTTTGAGTGATTGGGGTGTTTTATATGAGCCAACTCATGGACAATGAGATAATCAATCAAATACAAGGGAAGGATGACTGCCTTCCAATTGAATTCAAGTACTTTTGAGTTATAACAACATCTCCCCCAAAATGACTTGGAGTTTTTAATAGTAATGCCTTGAACGAAGACTCCCATCATTTTTGAAAAATAAGCGACCCTCTTTTTCAAGAATAAAAGTGCTTCTTGGTGATACCAATTTAGCAACTGCGCTCGGATTAATGAATTTCTGTCAATATCTTGAACCTCTTTACCTAAAGTAATAATAATTTTGTCTCCCATTACTTGGAGCGGAGTCGGCTCACATGATCTAATGTTCAATTGATAATTGTCCCCCTTAAATGGCAAAATAACACCGTTTGTCACTTGAGCCAGTCCATTCCCTTTTTTTGCCATATTTGATTTAGCTTCTGCAACATGTTTTTGAATCCATTTTATTTTCTTTTTTAGAATAGAGAGTATTTCTTCTTCAGAAATAAAGGATGGAAATATGGCACAAGCGCCTCCTTCTTGGGAAATTTTGAATCCCACCGATTTTTTTCTTACAGAAGAACGCCTTATTTTTATAAAAATACCATCTACTTCTACATGAATTGCAGATTCTAGTTTATTCAAAGTCACCTCAATAAAAACTCAGAAATCCAGGACTATTTCAATATGAAAATATTGAAATCCAGGACTCTTATGGTTGATCATATTGAGAATCGAGGCGCTTTTGCGTTTCATATCGAAAGGTGTAATAATCTAAACCTATTTGGCGACCAAAATCTGTAAGATTTTGGTCGCCAAATCGTTGGTTTTTCTTGGGAAGGTCGCGGAAAACCTTCTTTTTTACCTCAAAAAGAAGGTTTTCAGCGCCTTTATTCTTAATCTGTTTAACTATAGTCCCCACTTCCGTGTCAACTTATTTTGGATTGAGTATATAGAAACGAAAAGAGCAGGGAATGGCCTGCTCTTCTTAGTGAGTGTGAGACTATTGTTTAACAGTAATGCCAAATTCGCCGGCACTCACGATGTATTTCTTCCCTTCGTGTTTAATCATCTTTGTGAAAGTCCATTTATCTTCGATAGGATGCCTT
Source organism: Verrucomicrobia bacterium GWC2_42_7 (assembly GCA_001831055.1). GTDB lineage: Bacteria > Verrucomicrobiota > Verrucomicrobiia > Opitutales > GWC2-42-7-A > GWC2-42-7-A. The sequence continues at coordinate 1,377 of MIDO01000105.1, forward strand.
TCTTTTTTTGTGATAGGGTCCATTGCGGCTCGTTTCTTTGAGTTTTCCCAAGCGTAACTATACCAACCGCTTCCCTTGGTTTGGGCAATATTTAAAAGAGGAATGATAATGGGAATGCTTGTCTTCAGGTCCCTGAGTCCGGTCATGACATTGCCTTCCATCTTCCAAAGAATTGGGTGCATAAGCATCAACCCTTTTTCGTCAAGTATAAAAGCATAAGTTCCTGGAAGAAACTTTGAGTCCTTGCCCTTAAATTTGGGGAAACAAGCGGGCCCTTCCTTTTCAACGAGAGCAGCAACATCATTGACTAAATTTTCAATGGTTTGTTGTGTAAGGGGTTCTTTCCATTCCTTCATTTTCGCAAGACTTTCTTCTGCGAGCTTCTGTTTTGCCTCCTGTTCTGGAGTAACTGATTTCTCCGCAGCCCAACTCCATGTTAGCATACTAATGCAAGTAAATAGTGTGAGAGTAATTTTTTTCATATTCTTAATTATTTGTTAACCAGTAGCTCATCCTTTCATTTTCACCCAAGTAAGGACTTCTACTGTTTGCTAGTATTGCATAAAAAAGGGAAAAGCTCAAGCTTTTTATGAGATTAAAGGGGAAAAGCTATCAGCGCCAGGGGTATTCATTGGCACCTTTTTTAAAAAGTGATTTTATGCATTGACATAATAACTTAAGTTTATTATCGAGCGTATAATATCTTTAGAAAGGAAAGGATTATGGAAGGACAATATAATAATAAAATTAATTCACTCTTAACTATTCTGTTAATAGTATTGTGTACAGGAATTGGCATTCAGTTCTACTACATGCAAAAGATAGAACAAAGATTTGAAAAACAAATCAGCCGATTAAATGAAAGATATGATCACTCCCATGAGAAAAGACACATAGCGCCTCAATACCCTCGTTCCCAGTCCGACAATAGCGCCCGCCATAAAGATCCTCTGTCTCTATTCTTCAATACATATAGATATTTATTAGATCAATTGGACGAGACGGACGATGAAGGGGAAGAACCCATGTGCGCTCAAGACCTCAAACCAACAGAGCCGTTGAATGAAGAATATCAATATTCATCATTCTTCGGAGATCCCATTAGTATCAAAAAAGATGAAAGGGCCATCTCTATCCATATTAACTTGCCAAATGTGGATAAAGATTCCTTAAAAATCTCCTATGAAAATGGGACGATATCGATCGTAGGAAGCTCGTCTTCATCAAAAGAAGAAAAAGATGCCAATGGCCGCATTGTTAGAAGCATGAAAAGAGTTGGCAGCTTCTCTAAGACGTTTACATTAACAGAATCTGCAAAACAGGATTCCATGAAAACAGATTACAGCAATAATATACTCACTATTTCTTTCGAATTAAAAAAAGTTAATTCCTAAGAAAATATAGTTAATAGCATAGAGAATAGATACGCGGAAACCCTTCTTTCTGAAGAAAGAAAGGTTTCC
>MIDO01000105.1:2928-5862 GCA_001831055.1 Verrucomicrobia bacterium GWC2_42_7
CATTTTCAATGCGTTTTACTATAAATGCATTGCGGATGGAGATGCGGAATGAGATAAAAAAGAAAGGTTTCTTCAATCTCGACACCTCTAAAAACCCTATTTTCGGAGAAAAGAAGATATTTGGGGGAGGTGTTTTTGTTGAGCCATGTCTTGCGCTATAACGTGTTCTGAAAGAACTTGTTATGGCGCATGTTGCCTCCTTTTCGGAAGGGGTTCGGGGAAACACTTTTATGCGACCAAAAGCAGTTTCTCCGCAGTTTTTAGAAGACTGCTGTTCCCTGGAGGCTTTCCGAAACGGGCTTAGTTAAACCTAAAAAGCACAACGTCGCCGTCCTGGAAAAAGTAATCTTTGCCTTCGAGACGGTACTTCCCCGCTTCCCGGGCTTTGTGGACGCTCCCAGCTTCAAGGATAGCTGTGTAGGAGACAACTTCAGCTTTTATGAAACCTTTTTGAAAATCAGTGTGAATGACACCCGCGCATTCTGGGGCTTTCATTCCTTTCTTAAAAGTCCAGGCCCTAGCTTCTTTTTCGCCTGCAGTGAAGTAAGAGGCTAATCCCAAAAGATCGTAGGTTGCACGGATAAGATCAGAAACACCGCTATGAGTGACTCCAAGTTCTTTTAAAAAATCTTGCGCTTCTGTTGGGTTTAGATCGGCTAAATCAGCCTCTAGTTGGCCACAGATGACACAAGAAGCGGCATCGTGATGTTTTTTTACATATTCTCTAACTTTTTGCACATAGGGATTGGCATCTATGTCCTTCAGTCCCCTATCGTCTACATTACACGCATAGATAACGGGTTTGGAGGAGAGGAAAAAGAATGATTTCATCCGAACAAGCTCATCTTCAGCTAAGCGAAGTGTATTGACGGGCTTATTCTCATTTAAATGTGGAATTATTTTTTCTAATAATGCGATGTTTGCAAAGGCTTCTTTATCCAAGCCCTTCGCCTTTTTTCGATTCCGATCCAATTGGGATTCCGCAGATTGGAGGTCTGCGAGGACAAGTTCTGTGGTAATGACTTCGATGTCACGTATGGGATCAACAGAACCCATATTGTGCACGATATTTTGGTCATCAAAGCAGCGTACGACGTGGACAATGGCATCAACTTGGCGAATGTTTGCCAAAAATTGATTTCCCAAACCTTCTCCTTTGCTGGCACCAGCGACTAAGCCTGCAATATCAACGAATTCGATTGCGGCATGGATAATGACGTTCGTTTTGGCTATTTTAGCCAGGATAGAAAGGCGATCGTCAGGAACTTCCACTACACCAACATTGGGCTCAATGGTGCAGAAAGGATAATTAGCCGCCTCTGCTTTATGGGAGCGAGTAAGCGCATTGAATAGTGTACTTTTCCCAACATTAGGGAGGCCGACAATTCCAGTTTGTAACATATTATTTCTGGGGTTGAAGTTCTTTAGCTAAGATTCCAATACAGGGCAAATTACGATAATATTCCGCAAAATCCAACCCATAACCAACTACAAATTCATTTGGGATATTAAAACCTACAAAATCCGCTTCCATTTTTACCTCACGGCGCTCTTTTTTATCGAGCAAAACAGCCACTTTCAAGGACGCTGGATTTAATGCATTGAGCAGATCTTTGACACAACGAAGTGTTTTCCCCGTATCCAGAATATCGTCCAGCAACAGAATATGCTTCCCTTGAATATCGAGCCGAATCGTATGAATAACTTTAGGTTCTGTAACAGCAGAACAAGAACTTTGATACGAAGAGATGCGGATACAGTCCAATTTCAAAGGTAAATCGATTTGGCGAATAAGATCTGCTGTAAATACAATAGACCCATTAGTGATTGAAATGACTGTTAGTTCATCGATACCAGCTGATTTTGAATACTGAATGATCTCTTGCCCCATGGACTTCAAGCGCAACTGAATATCGCTTTCCGAGATTAGAATCTTAGATAAACTTCTGCTGACAGAATGGTTGTTCATATGTTGAATGTCCTGATTCTTTTAAAATCTTTCAAGTTAAAAAATCGCATATAGTTAAATAGTTTTAAATGGCCCTTCCCGGTCTCCTGTTTTTTTGAAGGAGGCTTAAGATCGTTGAGAAGCCAGGTGCAGAAGCCTTTCTTTTTGTGGTAAAAAAAATTCTGAGCCTTCTAAATAAAAAATACGTTGTCTAATAAGTAGTTGCTGACTTCGATCGCCAAATGATCGTAAGCCATCGTATCTTCAAAATCGACAGCAAAATATCTCAATTATCGGGTGTTTTAACCATAAAACTCGCATTTATAGATTTATTTTTTATTATTTAGTTAACTCCCTCTTTAACCATAAAGGATCTTGGTTAATTACTTGATTAAGATTTTTGATCTCTCCCCTAAGATATGAAATTTTTACGCAAATTACTACTTTTTGGAATCCCTATAATCGTTTCTTCTCCAAACATTAATGCAGTAAAAACGGAACTCCCCTCTGCACCGACTTGCAGTGTCCGACAAAGTTCTCGAAAATTTGTTTTTGGAAGAAAAACTCCAAATGAAGGTGTTCAAAAATTTAAAATGGATAGAAGTCGCCCCCCAAGGGATAAAACAACGCAAGCCTCAGATGGTCCGAAAATCACATACCTCGACAGTATTCCCTCTGAGCCAATGGGAGGGTGGGGGACAGAACCTGTACTTATTCCTCCAATAACAGAATCGTTTCCTTCAAGGGAACAAAAGACTCATTGCATTCCAATTGATGTAGATACACAAGGAAGCATGGGCCCAAAAGAGTTACCTCCTGAATGGAAAGCTCACTTTGGCTCGTCTTCAGAAGAAATCCTAGAGGTAGCCTCGGGAAGCACAGTCGATACTCAAAGCAGAAGACTCCCTATATCTACTAGTAGTGACCTTGATGATCCGACTCTTCGAACAAGGGAACCAATGGGAGAAGACATGGATGACGCTACT
>MIDO01000106.1 GCA_001831055.1 Verrucomicrobia bacterium GWC2_42_7
TACTTGAATGTCCTTAAGGTTCCTGCGTTTTCGTAGGCTGGAGACCAAGGGTCCCAACAGGTTTTGCTATAGTAGGGAACGGGAATGGATCCCGTTACGGTTATATCCAGAGGGTAACGTGTTTCCAAGGTTCTTATAGCATCTTCTATCCCGCGATCGCCGCCAGCAATTAAAGTGCCATTTGCATTCGTTATAAACCCTGGATGCGTGGAGCCGGTTATTAAGGATGCATTAATTTTGATTGCAGATGGCGCGAGGTTATCGGTGTAGGGTTTTGTTGAACAACGACTTTCGTAGTCAAGCCATTTATCCGATAGTACAGTAATGGAATCTGCGGCTAATAGGACATTTTGACGCGTTCCCGTATTTACACTACCTTGGACATAGAGGGCTCCATTCGTTGCCAATGTGAGAGGACTTGATAAAGCTGCCGCATTGATGAGTCGGACGCCGAAAGCGATGGGGTCGGTTTGTGGGTACCTTGTGATGCGAGCAGTATCGTTGAATTGATTTGCCATGTAATTATAACGGACGTCTCCTGTACCATTTCCAGATGAGTCTGTGACATAGTACTGGCACTTTGTCGATGCTGGGAGATCGGTACTTAGTGTAGTTGTACCTGTTTCGTCGGGTAACTGAATATAGATTCCTTTATTTGCTAAGGGTAATGTACTTAATTTACTTGCATCAACCTCTATTAAATAAACCCATTTACGCCTGCGGTTATCCCACATGACATTTCGGCCATTGGAACGCTTAATTGGATTGAGTGTAACAACCCATTTCGTGCCATCGTATTCAACATACTGAGGGACATTTGTGTCTTTTGCTATGTATATCGCTGATTGTGTCGTTACTTGGGTTGATAGGTCATATCCATCAACGGATTTTTTTCCACTAACGAGGTTTTCTTTAAAATAAGTAGACCCTGAGTTTGACTGCTGTATTTTCACAGCAGGAACTGAATTACCTGTAATTGAGACATTTTTCCAGGTAGTGAGCATCCCTGAGGAAGGATTTTTGAACCCAATCCAATAATTGCCTATAGCAGCCGCAGTCAAAGAGACAGAAAAATTCCCACTAGCAATATTGGTACTGCCCGCGATATCGGTTCCTGAAGAGTTCTTTGCCAGTAAGATGGTTCCGCTACAGTTTGATATTCCAGAAATAGTGCAAGAAGGCCCTGTTTTTAGGCAAATTGGCCAACTTGCAAATGAGGTTCCGGATGAAGAGGCTACGCCGGAAAATCCATCTACAGCAGTTGTAAAGGAATTATAGCCATAAGTGTTTTCTCCATTAGAAGCAAAAGGTTGGTTTGCAGAACAAGCCCTGATATCATAACGGGCGTAAGCGATGTTATTTGAGTTCCAAAGAGAGGGCGTTACGTCAGTTGAAGTAGAAGAAATATAAGAGGTATTATAGATATCTAGATCAGAAGGAACGTAGGGAGTATAAGTTCCTTGTGGATAGATGTAACGCTCATTTAATTCTCTCGCAACGGATCCCCTCGCGTTCAATGGGTACGGAGTCATGGGGGATTCGAAGCTACAAACCAAACCACATTGTGAGGCTATCTTTTGGGTTTCGATGAGTTGGAGTTTATCATAAATTTGAGTATTCGAGAGGGGGTCTCCTGCTGAAACAAGACTGCTATTTACTGTGCCACCGGAAGCAAGTAAGCTCTTTTGAAGAGCAGGTTCGATTAAGGTGTGAGTGCCAAAGTATTTTTCCCTTAAACGTGATAATGTATTTACGGGGGTTGTAGTAAATTCATTATAGTCGCCAATAGTAGTAACGCCGTAATCTTTTTCTGGATAGAGACCTGGACACATAAGGCGTTGAACGCCATTTAAGGCAGTCTTTAGGTTAGTACCCCAAACAGAGGCAGCATAATTACCAAAATTATCTTTCGGGAAAACTCCGTTCCATATAGCACCAGAACCGTTATCGTTGCTTGTATAAAATCCACTAGGTCCTTTATAACTGACAGATCCCCCAGAAGGAGTTGAAAACTTGACATCAGCATCAGTAGAAAAGTTAGGGACAAAGTTTTTATACAGCATGGAGTAGGTGTTTTGCGGAATAGAACTGTTATAAACGTTCATGTCTGCTACGTGAGAGCTCCCACTATTCATGAGATATCCCGCGCAAGAAACCGCCGCGGTATAAGTTTGAGAGCTACCTGCGCCCATCCTTAAATTTCCATTGCAATGGACAGGGCCGTCCCATGTGCGTATTTGTTGAGAATAATTGGCTGTATCATGTTCGCTGAAGATGAGGGCATCAGAGAAGGGTTGATCGGTTATTCTACAAAGCATAAAAGTGTAGGCAGTCCTAGCTTGGATAGGGGAATTTGCATCTGCTTGGTAATTGGTCGTTATTTTTCCAAAGCACAAGACATCTGCAATGTTTGCAGAATTGACTGTTTTCCAAAATACAGGCCCGGCGTATAGTTCACTATTGGTTCCTGATAGCGAGGCTAGGTTAGTGCTTGAAGAAGTGTGATTAAAATAAGATGCGGGAAGTGGAGTTAACGGATTTTTGCTTGAACTAAAGACGTTTGGCGTAAGAGGAATCCTATTGCTGATATCTTTCATTTGCCTAATAGCGGCTCTTGAAAGGATGTCGAGAGCATAAGTCTGCTCTATGTTTTGGGAACTCTTTTTTACAAATCCTGATTGAGTAGAGTTTAATGTAAGGAATGAAGCCATTACGATCAGGATCGTAGTCGACAGAATGATTGTCACAACCAGGATACTTCCTTTTTTATTATTAAGTTTTTTAGTCATAAAGAGCTTCCTCTGGGATAGATTAATAGTTGACAGGTGAGTCGTTCGTCTTTCGTAAAGTTGTTGCTGAGCGCAACTCCTGTACGCATAAATTGAGCATTTACGTAGAGTAGATTATTTAGGGTCCGATAAAATAATCCGCTGCCACCAGAGGTAGGGCGGAAAAGAAATCCGTTGTTGACCAAATTTGAGGCACTGTTTAATACGTTGGTGGCCATTATCTTTGCGTTGCTAGGGGGGGCTGGAGGATTCCCTAGAGGGGGGCTTGAAGTGCCTAATTCGCTAGCAATGGATGACACAGAAGACATTTTGTAGCGGTAAAGGGGATACGTTTGTATGGTTCCTCCTAGAATCGAAACAGGAGCAGAACTGGGAGCTACATAGTATACAACAGAGTAACAATTGGTAAAAGTGATTGACGTACTGTTATATCCGTAACGAATAACGAGGCAATTTCCTGGGTGTTGAGGATCTTCTTTTGTAAGCGAACCATCCGAAGCTAAGGTATATACTTGAAAATCAGTGGCTGTTCTAACGTCCGATAAAATTTGGGACGAAAAGACCTTCACGTCTTCATTGAGTAAGCGATAAATCTGTTCTGAATTAAAGCTCCTAGAAATCATAGTAGTAATCTTCAGCATCCCTTCAAAAAAGAGTGCACTAATCGCTAAAGCGATGATGATTTCTACCAAGGTAAAGGCTCTTGCTTGCGGAAAAGTAGTACCTATCCCTAAGAAAGGGCCGTTTCCTAATGGGTTAAACGGTATTTGGGATATGCCTTTTTTGTCAAGACACACACCGCATCCTCTTTTCCCTCTCAAGGAGAGAAGGTTTTTGCCTTTTTCGAGAAATGAAGATACCCTGTGGCTACACATTTGATTTGAGTTCTCGAATTGAATACTTATCGGCAGCGCCTCCCCAACCGTAATCCATAATAATCTCTAAGTAGGAATTGTCTGCAGCATAAGGTCTTATTGTTAGACTTAAACGAAAAGGATTGGTTGTATTCGCGAATTTCAATAAAGCAGGGGCACACATGAGTGTTATATCTGGGTGATTTATGGAGGTCCCTGGATTCCCTGGCGTTAGAGTCAATCTGGATAAAGTAGAATCGGAAGTACTTGTGATGAGTCCTCCTGTCAACTGTATCAAATAAAGGGGCTTCCCTAACGTTAATGCCTCCTTTAGCGTTGCAGAAGGTAGACTCATAATTTGTTCCATGTAGCTTTGTGCCACGTTTCCAGCACAAACCCTATACATGGCCGTCCGAGATATTGTATAGGACGTATAAATCGACTCTACGACTCCCACACACAAAATACCAAAAATCGCAGCCGATATCATCACCTCTACTAAGGTGAACCCCTTCTTTATTCGTTTTCTCAAACAAACGCCCATACTGCCATCATGCTATATCTTTGTCTCTTCCAATGCAAGCGTTTTTTGAACGCGAACTTTGGATGAGCAGAAGTATGAAGAATACAGAGACTTCTAAAAACTTTAGGGAAACCTATTTGGGGAGCTCAAAATGGGTTTCCCTAACCCCCTCTTTTTTTGTTGCACTTCGAAATTGAATGGGCTGGCAAAGGAGCGCGAGCGAGGTGGATGAAAAACCCCTCCGCAGTTTGTCAGCGACTGGTGCCGACACCGTTTCCCGACGCTTGTCCCTTTTTCTCAAAATGGCCTTGCAAAGATGGGTGTAATGATAGATCTTATTGACCATTTGTATGAAAGCTGTCGATACAGGTATGGAAGGTATGGGTTTGGGTGATGGAGAGAGCAAGTCTGAGGGTGCTCCAGAGGTTCGAAAAAATGTTATTTTTTTGGTGTTTAAGGACTTGATTTTGTTGGTATCGGTCCTGGGGTTGTTGTTTTTTTTGACGATAGGGAGGCGCCCATTGGCAAACCCTGATGAGGGGCGATATGCGGAAATACCGCGAGAAATGGTGGTGTCAGGAGATTGGGTGACCCCGAGGTTGAATGGAGTTCTCTATTTTGAAAAGCCCCCATTGTTCTATTGGATGCAGGCTGCCGCGATAAAGGTAGGTGGATTGGGAGAGAGTACATTGAGGCTTTCTAATTCCTTATTGGGGCTGTTGGGGTGTCTTATTACCTATGCATTTGGGGCGTATATATTTAATAGAAGAATTGGTTTGTATGCCGGATTCATTTTAGGAACATCCATGATGTTCTTCGTGCTGAGTCAAATTATAACATTGGATATGGCAGTATCTGTATTTGTGACCATGGCACTTTTTGCTTTTATCGCTGGAGAAAAATCAAGAGGGCTTGGGAGAAGGCTGTTTTTTTGGCTATTTTATGCGAGCATGGCATTTGCGACCTTGTCCAAGGGGTTGATTGGGTTTTTGATTCCCTGTACTATTGTTTTCATGTGGACGGTCTTTTTGGGAAGATGGCGCGAAATTAAAAAATACTATCTTATTTCTGGGGGAGTGATATTTTTTGCGATAGCGACTCCTTGGCATATTTTGTGTGCGATGAAAAATCCTTCTTTTGCCTGGTATTACTTTATCAATGAACATTTTTTGCGCTATTTGACCCCAGGTCACGCACGTGTCAAGCCTTGGTGGTTCTTTATTATGACCTTTGCGGTTGGGAGTTTCCCTTGGCTTGTTTTCTTGCCACAAAGCATAGGTTATGCAATTAAGCGGGTAAAAAAGATTTCAGAAGAACGCAAAATATTTTTATTTTTGTCCTTATGGATTGTTTTTGTGATAGCGTTCTTTTCGATTTCGAAATCGAAATTGATCCCTTATATATTACCCACGATGCCTCCTTTTGCTCTAATAATAGCCTGTTTTTTAGCAGAAGCTTCTCAGAATCTAAAAAAATATGAAACGCGTTTAAAGTGGGGCTATTATTCTTATGGCATTTTATTGGGAATATTGGCATTGAGTTTTCCTGTTATTGCTTATTTTAAGTTCGAAATACTCTATGATTTGAGTGGGGTAGGGTACTGGTTATTATTGCCGCCGGTGACCTTTTTGTTGGCATCTATAATAATGATGACGACTATTCACAAGCGTCGATTGAGTGCTTGTTTTTCATTTACAATTTTGACGATGGTAGCCGTTTTCCTCGCGACAAACACAATCGCAGGGCAATGTCAACGTCCGGGAACGAGGCAGGTAGCACAATCCTTAAAGCCCTATTTAAAGGCCGAAGATAAGGTGTTTATGCTTTTTGATTATTATCAGGATTTCCCCGTATATCTGAGCCGTTTAGTCGGAGTCGCCTATAATATTCCTGGAGAACAAGCTTACGGTCTTCATCAAGAAGACCTATCTAACAGATACCCTGACGAAAAGACTTTTGAAAGTCTTTGGATAAGTGAAACAAGGGTTTATGCGTTATCAAAAAAAGATCAATTTGAAGGATTCATAAATCGTCCTTTCGCTCCCAAAACCTATATCATTGACGAAGACGAAAATTTTGTCGTTTTCACTAACCACCCTATGTGATTTTTTTGAGGGAATACTTGTTAGAATATCCATTTTTTTGGATTGTGTTTGTTGTTAATGTGCTTAATTGGATTTTGTTCCGTATAAGGATCCGGCATCTGTCCTTGCCTTTGGATGTCCCATCGACGGACATAGGCTCTACTAGTGGTGCTCCTAGAATAGATAAAAAAGCTAAGAGTAAAGGAAAGTCTCCAGCACCCGAAATCTTAAATTTTTAAAGTTTTCGCGTATCGTTTTATAGCAAACCACTTTTGAGTGACCAAAAGTGGTTTCCTGCAAGCATCTTCTCTGAAAAAAATCTTGCACAGTCGTCATTTTTTAAGAATTTTATAGCACACGCAGTAGATAGAAAGATTTGAGTATTACCATGACAACAGACGAATATATTCCTTTTACAAAGCCGACAATTTCGAAAGAGGCCATACAAGAAGTAGTGGATTGTTTAGAATCTGGGTGGCTGGCCACAGGGCCGCGTACTCAAAAATTTGAGAACCTATTAGCGGAATATTTTGGAGTGCCATGTGTGCAATCCTGCATATCGGCGACAGCGGGTTTGTTGATGGTGTTAGAATCTATTGATTTGCAGCCGGGGGACGAAGTCATTACGACTCCTATGACGTTTGCAGCAACGGCCAATACGATTGTCCTAGCAGGGGGAACTCCTGTTATGGTGGATGTGGAGCCTGAGACGTATAATATAGATCCTAAATGTGTCGAAAAAGCTATTACTAAGCGGACCAAAGCTATTATGCCTGTCCATTTTGCAGGGTTACCGGTTGATTTGGATGCGATCTATGGTCTGGCCTCAAAGCATGGATTGCGAGTGATTGAAGATGTGGCTCATGCCATGGGAGGAAGTTATAAGGGGAAAAAACTTGGGTCCTTTGGAGATACGCAAGTATTTAGTTTTCATCCCAACAAAAACATGACGACGGGCGAGGGTGGGGCAATTGTTACAAGAGATGAAAAAATGAGGAAACACATCAACTATCTTCGTTTTCATGGCATTGATAGAGAGTCCTGGAATCGTTTTGCGAAGGGAGGAAGCCAGCTTTACGATATCGTGCTGCCGGGTTACAAATTTAACTTTATGGATATTCAAGCGGCTTTAGGTATCCATCAATTAGCGGCATTGGATGGTTTTAATGCAAAGCGAAAGGAATTGGCTGAGCGTTATTATTCATTATTGAAAGATTTTTCGGAGTTGTCTCTACCGGTACAACCTAGTTATGACCATTTACATGCCTGGCACTTATTTACTCCTCTTATTAACGAAGAAAAAGCTGGCGTAACGCGAGATGAATTCATTGAAGAAATGAAGAAGCATAACATTGGTATCGGATTACATTACCAAGCCATCCATTTACACTCTTATTACCGAAAAACTTATGGTTATAAAGAAGGAGACTTTCCCCATGCCGAATTCATTTCGGATAGAATCTTTAGCCTTCCTCTATTTCCGAAAATGACGCATAGTGATCAGGACCGTGTTGTCGGCGCTATGGCAAAAGTTTTTAGAAAATAACTCTATGGGACACATTTACTTATCAATTGTTATTCCTGTATTTAACGAACAAGAAAATCTTGAGCGGTTGTTTACACGCTTGACGGCAGCGTTAGACGCGATGAAACAGCCGAGTGAGATTGTTTTTGTTAACGATGGAAGTTCTGACAATTCCTTCAAAATATTAAAAAACTTCCACGAGAGGCGCCCGCAGCAAGTCAGAATTATCGATTTTAATGGCAATTACGGGCAACATACGGCCATTATTGCAGCCTTTGAACGGGTTCGGGGCAAAATCATCGTAACCCTCGACGCTGACCTTCAAAATCCGCCTGAGGAAATCCAAAAATTGGTTGCGAAGGTAGAAGAAGGTTACGATGTGGTCGGTGGTTTTCGTGCGCAACGCGAAGATTCTTGGTTTCGCCGCTATGCTTCAAAGCTAAACAATAAAATCCGTAAGTATACAACTAACATAGAGATGACAGATCAAGGTTGTATGCTCCGTGCATATGCGCGACATATCGTCGATGCTATTGTGCGTTGTGGGGAGCGTACTACGTTTATCCCTGCATTAGCCTACAAATTTGCAGCAAATCCTGGGGAAGTGGAAGTTGCTCATTCGGCCAGGTTGGGAGGTCAATCCAAGTATAGCTTATACAAACTTATCCGCCTGAATTTTGACTTAATAACAGGATTTACGCTTGTTCCGCTGCAGCTATTTACGATTTTGGGCTTTATCGTTTCGGGCCTAAGTGCAATATTGGTCGTTGTACTAGTTGTACGCCGCATCCTTATTGGCCCGGAGGTACAAGGAATTTTTACGCTATTTGCAGTATTATTTTTCTTAATAAGCGTTGCAATTACCGGTATTGGGCTTGTCGGTGAATACGTAGGCCGGACCTACCAAGCCGTTCAACAAAGACCCCGCTATATTCTCCGCCAAATCTTAGACAAAACTTCGGAGGAGTAGGGGCTAGGGGAACCGCTTTGGGTAGCCCAGAAAAGCTTCCCCAACAGAAAAACGTGATATAGTATATTAAAAAATAGAAGTGGCAAAGAGCGAAAAAATTCCTTTTCGTAAAAAGAAAGCTTTTCGCGCTTTCCAAAGGAAAGCGGATATCGCCAAAGAAAATTTTTTAATTTTTCTTTATCAAAAGAGATAGGACTGTAACGAAATTAATGACTTATGCTATATCATGTAGCTAATCAAAATGTTGTTAGGATCTAAAACCTCTCTTCAGTTTATTCCAGGTTCGCGTCATACTTAATACACTTTAGAAGGAGGTATTGAAAATAGAGAATAGAACGCAAGAAAGGGTTTTAGGAAGCGTTTTACCTTCATTTTTTAATGTGTTAAGTCTATCATTAAAAATGATGCTTTCATTCAAAATATTATCGAATGACTTCATTGTTTAGAAAAGCAATTCCTGTTTCAGACCGGAAATGGCAAGGGTCTATACGAAAGAAATATTCTCTTTTTCCGTAAGCTGATTCTGATAAGTCAACGATGTCAGGAAATATTTGTTTTACTGCTACCTTCCATTTTTGCCATTCTTGATAGCCATCAGATTTTTTTACTATTGCCATGATAGGTTCGCAAACGGGTTCTATGTAGGTAATTAATTTGATATGTCTTGATTCTAGCAAATTTTTGATTTTTTTTAAGTAATTCAATGAATTCTCGTGGAATTTGTAATGACTCCATTCTGTCGCAATTTGGTTCACTTTCTCGTTAAAGATAGTTACGTTTTCTGTATCAAAGTGTTGCATCCATCCAACTTGGTTCCCTGAGCCGTCTATAGCTACGCTTCTTGGGGCTTTTTTTAAGTATTTAGCTAGGGTTTTTACACAAAACTCGATATTTTTTATGTTAAAAAGGTATAAGGAAATTTGTTTCCATTTTTTTTCATTAAAAAAGTCTTTTGATGGATTTTGAGGATCCATTTCTCCAATGGAAATTCCGATGATGACAACGTTTTCATTTGAAAGGTGTTTTTTTAGGAAATGATAAATTTCACTGTGTTTTTCTCCTCCGCAAGCTGCATTGAAAAAACGGTGCTGCTTTAATTGGGAGACATTGATCATTGCTGACCTGCTATTTCCTATTAATAGGGCATTGTGTGAATATTTATATATTTGCTGTGCTTTGTATTCTCTTTCGCATGAAATGTAGACTCCGAGTTTATTTACTCCGAAGAAGTTATAGGGGTCGATATAGTAGCTCACCAATCCAATTACGAGTAGGATTGCCAAGGAGAATCCTAATGTCCTGTAGACATATTTTTTTAAAATATAAGGGGCTGAATCCATGGGCAAATTAGAACTGATAATATAAAAACTCGCTGACGTTGGAGAGGGAGAGGACGCCCGTAACGAGCAACAAAGATGTTATTAACACCCAGCGCATTTTGGGAGTCCAATTGATAGAGTTTTTTTCATAATCGTCATTTAGAATAAGCCTATAATTTTTAAATAGTTGCTGTGTGTTTGGGAAAACCCACACAAAAAATAAAAGTCCTCCTACGATCGCCCATTTTTCAGGTTTAACCAAGGTTGTTGCGTTTGTTGCAGGAAATCCGAATCCCACCATCGCTGATAACATTTTACTTGCTGAATCTAAATCAGCTGCCCTAAATAAAACCCAACCAAAAACAACCAGCAAGAATGTAATTGTTTTTGATAGGGGAACGGTAACCTTATTTTTAAGAATATCATAACCTGTTAAAGCATGATTGAGGGCTAATAAAATTCCATGATAGGTTCCCCATAATACAAATGTCCATCCAGCCCCATGCCAGATGCCGCCAATAAGCATAGTCAGCAACAAGTTGATATATCTTCGGCTTTTCCCTTTTCTATTCCCGCCAAGAGAAATATAGATGTAATCCCTCAAGAACCTTGATAAGGTCATATGCCACCTCCTCCAAAACTCGATAATGTTTAGGGAATTGTATGGCGAATTAAAGTTGGCAGGTAGCCTAATTCCGAACAATCTTCCTAATCCGATTGCCATGTCCGAATATCCCGAAAAATCAAAGTAGATTTGAAATGAATAAGTTAACGCTCCTAGCCAAGCATCACTGGCATGGATTTCTTTAGATGAAGAAAGGGCATCAAATACGGTCTTTACCGTTGGAGAAAGTTGGTCTGCAATAATCGTTTTTTTAAAAAGTCCGATTGCAAAGACTGTAATTCCAATAGCTAAATTTTCTCAATTAAATCGAAAAGTATCTAGCTTCCTAAATTGAGGGACAACATCATGATGATGTACGATTGGGCCTGCAATCAGTTGAGGGAAAAAATACGATAAAAAGCATATAATCCAACAATCTATAGCACTTTGTTTCTCTCTTAAAAGAGTCGCAGAGGTATGCTATTTTTTGAAAGGTGAAAAACGAGATACCCAATGGTAAAATAATGCTTCCAATATTCCAGTTTGTTTCAAAAACAGTATTTATGTTATTAATGATGAAAAAGGTATATTTAAAATAGCAAAGCAATAGAACATTTGCAGTGATGCCGATTCCCAAAAGTAATTTTCGTGCAGGTAAAGGGAACGACTTTGCCCCTAATAGATTACCGATACCATAATTCGCAAACATGGACGCAAGGAGTAATCCTAAGTACAATGGGTTCCACCAAGCATAATAAAATAGTGATGCAAATACGAGCCAGCTCTTTGCTAGAACAACTCTTTTGCTTCCAAATAAAAAATATACGATTAAAGCCAGAGGCAAGAATAGGAAAATAAAGGTGTATGAGTTGAAAAGCATTTATTTTAAAGTTCAAAAAAAACCAATAAGCCCTGTCTTTGTCAATGTTTTCTATAAATAATTAAATCTCTAGGTAATACCTGAATCCTTTTCCTTTCTCCAGAACAGAAACCTGGACACCTCTTCAAGTGCTGAAGGCGTTACCTTTTCTATAATGGGGAATTATAATAAGAATATTTTTGGGTAGTGCTCTAAGGGGGATGTTTTTTATATTTTTATAAAAATTTTCTTTTTTGCTCGAAGTATGAATTTTCAAATCCATATCTCACGTAACAATTCCTTTTTCGGAAGGGGCTTTGGGGGCCAAAATGGGTTCCCCAAAATACCCTTTGTAAAAAAATAAAATAAAATAAAATTGCGCTGGTTTTAAAAATAATTTTTCTTTATATACAATATATTGTGTGTTTGTTTTTGAGATGCACTATATGTAGTAATGAGGAAACGAAGTCTCGAAGGCCCGGAATATACGGGGCTTGGTGATTTTTTGTATTAAAAAATTTAACATTTTTGGTTTTATGCATACGAAGGTTAAGCTACCAACGGAATATCAAACTTTCATTCACATGTCACGTTATGCGCGCTGGGTTGACGAAGATCAACGCCGGGAGACGTGGAACGAGACGGTGGGTCGTTATCTTAATTTCATGGTCAATGAGCAATGTAAAGGGTTGGTTGACAATGATACGGTCCAAGAAATTCGAAATGCGATTCTGCAGTTAGAGGTGATGCCCTCGATGCGAGCGCTGATGACTGCAGGACCTGCTTTGGCGAGGGATAATGTTGCTGGGTTTAATTGTAGTTATGTGGCCATTGATCACCCCCATGCGTTCGATGAGATGTTGTACATCTTGATGTGTGGTTCGGGAGCTGGATTCAGTGTTGAGCGTCAATTTGTTTCGAAGTTACCCGTTATTGCTGAGCGTTTTAGAAATTCTAATTCCGTCATTAAAGTTGAGGACAGCAAAATCGGATGGGCGGATGCTTTTCGCGAATTGATCAGCTTTTTATATTCAGGTTGTGTTCCTCTTTGGGATGTGTCTCAAGTGCGTAAAGCTGGGGCGCGCCTAAATGTTTTTGGAGGAAGGGCTTCTGGGCCTGGGCCATTGGAGGAATTGTTTAAGTTTACGGTTTCGACCTTTAAGGAATCGGCTGGACGGAAATTAACATCAATAGAATGTCACGATATTTGTTGTAAGGTTGGCGAAGTGGTGCTCTCGGGAGGGGTGAGGCGTTCAGCGGAAATCTCCTTGTCGAACCCTAGCGATGACCGTATGCGCCATGCGAAGAGCGGGGATTGGTGGAAGACAGACCCCCACCGTGCCTTGGCGAATAACAGTGCCTGTTATACAGAAAAGCCAAACATGGATACTTTTATGAGGGAGTGGTTGGCTCTCTATAGCAGTAAAAGTGGCGAACGTGGTATCTTTAACCGAGAAGCCGCGAAGAAGCAGGCCGCTAAATATGGCCGACGCGATCCCGAACACGAATTTGGTACTAACCCTTGCAGTGAAATTATTCTGCGTTCTTGTCAGTTTTGTAATCTTTCAGAAGTTGTTATCAGGCATGACGATGACTTGAATAGCCTCAAGCGCAAGGTTCGATTGGCCGCGATCATTGGGACGATGCAAGCGACCTTGACAAACTTCCGTTATTTACGAGATGTTTGGAAGCAAAATTCACAAGAAGAGGCATTGCTTGGCGTAAGTCTGACGGGCATTGTGGATAACAAGCTCATGGCAGGAAAAGAAGGCAAAGCTGTCCTGAAGCAAGTTT
>MIDO01000107.1 GCA_001831055.1 Verrucomicrobia bacterium GWC2_42_7
AAAGTATAGTAAAAATCCGATAATCCAGAAGCTATTGAGGAGTATTCTGACTTTTATAAAGTGGTATCTATCAAAAACGATTCCCCAGATCTTAATACTGAGAAGGCGGCTGATTGCGGGGATAATAAAGGTGATCAGGGCCACGATGTTATTGGTTGCGTTGATTCCATACTTAGGATTTGCGAGATATTCAACGCGCACAGGGATGCTCATGAAATTCCCGAGTCCTAGGAATGTCCAGCTGATGATCATCAATCCGAACAACTTATCTTTCCAGAGTAGTTGGAAGTTGGCGAATAACTTGGGATTCCCTGTCGTCCGTAAAGGCTCAGATGGGACATTAAAGCTGGAGGCTGCGCAGAGGAGGCCGGCGATGGCCATTGCGCAGAAGATAGCTCTGAAATTTGCGAGGTCGCAATCTAGCCAGTACCCTCCGATTTTAGAGAAAAAAATGCCGATCAATCCCTGCAAAAACAAGCCGGTTGCTAGAAATCGTCCCCTTTCTTTTGCTTTATAGTTAAGGGAATAGATTTCTATCATTAATGGAGATTGTTGGCTTAAACAAAGATTCGCAAGAATGGCAAATATTGCAAACATCCATAAATTGATTGCACAACAACAACCGAACCAACAAATTCCGACGCATAAAAAGTATATAGCGCACAGTTGAGAAATCCGCCTAAACTTCATGCCTGCTCCAAGAGTGAGCGTAATGGCATTCAAAAAAAGACCCACCTTTTCTGAAGAAGCGATACAAGCTTTCAACCAGTTAGGTGCGGAGAAAATGCGTATGGCAACCAGTAGCACAAAAGACGACACGCCACTTTCAATAACTCCTTGAAAACAGCACCGCAAGGAATCATATCGGTAGGTTAATTGTGTTCTTTTTTCAGGAGTAAGCATAGGGTTTGGAGGGGAACCCATATCGGTCCCCCAATGCGGTTACCTCAATTCTCTCTTAATTATTATATAGTAAAACGCATTGAAAATGAATACAGTATTTTATTTTGGGGCGACTTCTCATCCATCGCATAATAAAAACCGTAAGGTTTTGATTGTGCGATTATTAAAAGTGTTTCTTGGGAAGGGGATGAAACCTTTCTTTCTTCAGGAAGAAGGGTTTTCGCGTATCTATTCTCTATGCTCTTTGCTATAATATACCGTTTAAGCTGAACCCTGCCGAAACCTTCCCAAGTTCTTCTTCACTGAGGGTTTTTGCTTTGGATACCGCTTCTTTGATTGCTGACAATAGGGTTGCTTCGATAATTTCTTTTTCTTCTTTAAAAAATTCCTTATCTATTGTGAGCCCGAGAATTTCCGATTGTCCGTTGATTTTTATAGTAACAGCACCACCTCCGCTAGATACAACAATTTCTTTGGACGCCAACTCTTGTTGGACGGATTCCATTTTCTTTTGCATTTTCTGTGCTTGTTTTATGATTTTTCCTACACCGACCATGGGTTAAAAGCCTTTTTATTTTTTGTTTCAAGTCAAGGATGTTTAGCTACAAGAGATTCAAGCTTCAAATGCTAGAAGGAACGGCCTGATAAATGGGAATGAGTTGGCGTTTGATCTCAGAAATGGATATGGTTTCAAGCTGGTCGAGAGTCAAAGCTTTAGAAATATGGAAGTGACCGGATGCAACACGACGAAGCTGGATTAAATGTGCACCGCACCCGAGTTTTTGCCCGAAGTCATGTGCGATTGTTCGAACATAAGTCCCTTTAGAGCAAGCAACACTAAATGAAATTTGAGGCAAGTCCATTGCGGTTAAATCAAAGGAGGCTATGTGAATTGCATGCGATTCTCTCTCAATCTGTTGACCTTTTCTTGCTAACTTATAGAGAGGAGTTCCATTGACTTTTTTTGCAGAAAACATGGGCGGAATTTGCTGTTGATTTCCCAAAAAAGATTTCATCGTTTCTAAGATTTTTTCTTTTGAGAGGTCAGGAATCTCCTTTTGTTCTATGCATTCGCCTTCAGAATCATGGGAATCTGTTGTTTGTCCCAGTTTAAGGGTTCCCTCATAAATTTTGTCCAAGGTAACGAGGTATTGAGAAACCTTAGTAGCCTTTCCTATTAATAAGATAAGAAGACCGGTTGCGATAGGGTCAAGCGTTCCAGCATGACCAATCTGACGCATTTTTAACTTGCGGCGGATGCAGTCCACGACATCGTGAGAGGTGCAACCAGAAGGTTTATCAATAAGAAGAATGCCCTCAGGCTCATTGACAATTGAATTCATGAAACAGGAAGGTTATGCTGTTTGAAATGTTCTGCAAGTTTTTCTATAAGGGTCGGATAAAAAGAATCGATATCTTGTTGAATATTGAAGGCTGCTGCGCAAATGTGTCCCCCTCCGCCAAATTGTTTTGCAAAGTCATTGACCTTGTAAGCGGGGTTATCTGTCCGTAGGCTCGCTTTCAAAAAACCGAGAGAATCATCGAGAAATACCCCGACTTTAACTCCTTGAATGGATCGCGTATAAGTAACAAATCCTTCGGAGTCTTCTCTTATCGCACCTGCCTCCTTGTAGTCTCGCGAACTTAGCCGGCCGATACAAACATTGCTGTTGAACTCCATTTGGAGTGAAGAAAGAAAACGCTGAAGAAGTCGGATACGACCAATACTATCATTGTTAAACACAAGATTATCGATCATTGCTGGATTGGCTCCTAAGCGGACGAGTTTTGCAGCCAGGGAAAAAGTATCCGCTGTTGTTGCTGGGTATAAAAATCGACCTGTATCCATTGCAATACCCAAAAGAAGAGCTTGTGCACTTATTTTATCTATCGGAAATCCTCCTTCAAAAAAATACTTTGCTAGCATGGCACACGTTGCAGCTTCATTTTCGACAAGATTATGGACAGCATAGCCCGGATTCGAAAGGTGGTGATGATCGATGTTCAGAAAAATAGTTGGAAAGCGCTGAGAAATTGTTTTGCCGCACCGGAAAGCTTCTGCGCAGTCCACTGTGATTGGAACAAATGCATCGTTAGGAATGTCTCCCACAGATAAGGTAGGAGTGTCTCCCACAAAAGGCTTAAGCACTCGGGGGATTGGATCATCGTAAGTTATTTGTGCATGGGCACCTATTGCATTCAAGCAGCGACAAAGAGCAACTTGAGCCCCAATACAATCCCCATCCTGTCGTACATGTCCAATTACCAATACCTTTTTCCCTCTCAGGGAAAATATTAGTTTTTTAAATTTTATAGAAGTATCGGTCTCAAAAATCGATTTTGATTCGTTCATTTCTCTTCTACAAGATAAGGATTGTACACATACACATCTAAAGGATGTGTATGTGTTCCAAAAGAAAGCATGTACACTTTTTCCTATTTTATTGAGATTAATCATCCTGTATCTAAAATTTTAGTGATAGGTTCAAAACAAGGAAATTCGTAAGAACTTCGACAAAAACAGTTTTTGTATAAAACAAAAGATTTCTTAGTTAAGTCGTTTTTTTTAAATAACTTACCTATAAAATAAATTATTTCTTATTTATAATAGAATGGCTGTTATAATCAATAACAAAAACTTGCCAAGAAAAATCTATAAGATTCGATCGACAACTGGGCACAGGTTATTGCTTCTTCAGAAAATGAACTGCAAAAAATGCCTGCATTGCCTAACATAGGGCACTTGGAGAGTGGCAATGTGCAAAAAACTGGATACCTTTTAAAACCCCTTTCTTTAAAAATGAAAAACGTCTTTTATCGTAGAATTTATTGACAATAAAGGCAGCCTTTATGCTGATCTTGAAGGAAGGATGGGGCTCTCTCCTTTGGTGCTTAAAGTTTTATGGACTTTAAGCATCAAATCATTGGTTTTTCTTGGGAAGGTTGCGGAAGCCCTTCTTTTTTACCTCAAAAAGAAAGGTTTCCTTAACTCGATTTTCAATGCGTTTTACTATAACGTGAAATGAATGATTCAATTAAAGTTCTCATTAGGCGTGATAAGTTCCTCGAGGATAAAAGGATAAGGTTTTAGTGAATAGTGGATGCGTTTGTGTTCGAGGGAGAATGTTGACTTTTTAGGGGGGGGGGCGAATAGGGGTATATTTAGTTTTTCAATTTCTGTGATAGTGAGCTCTTTGATTTTCTCTGAGAAATCATCTTCCTTCAAAATCATGAGACAATGCCAACGATTCTCAATGGATTCCGAAACGATAGCAATGGGATATTTTATGTCCTTATATTCTTCTTTAATTATCTTTGCTATCGCGTATAAGTTGTTGAATGAAAATGTAATTATTGTGGTGTTACTAAGCCTTGCCCATGTTTGACAAGCCATGGAAGACAACCGTATTCCAAGAGTGGAACCCGGACCCTCACAGTACATTAATCGATTGATGTCTTTCAGCTCAAGATTAGTTTCATATAGGCAATGCCTTACGGAAGTAAAAATACTCTCTAGTGCAGGTATGTTGTTTTCAGAAAAGGAGATCCATTGCTTTTCTTTCAAAATTCCCACTTGTACGTTCAAAGACGATGCATCTATGACTAATGATACCATATTAAGGTTTTTAAATTTCTCCAAAAACATATTTATAGTCAACTGCATTTGAGCCCGATGAAACACGATTTCTGATGAGATATAGTAAATTGCATTGAGAATGGATATGTGGAAACCGTTCTTTCTGAGGAGAAGAAGGGGTTCCTGACAGAAAGCATCTGTTCAGTTTTTTGGTATGTTGGGCCACGGATTCACACTCCCTTACGTACGAATGTACGCTCGGTCGTATTCCCCTTGCCCGCCTTCTCAAAAACAGAACAGATGCTTTCTGAACTTTCCCAAAAAACCTTTTAATAGTCGCATAATCAAACATTTACGGTTTTTATTATGCGATGGAGGAGAAGTCGCCCCAAAACAAAACACTGTATTCTTTTTCAATGCGTTTTACTATAACGCTAATTCGTTGGTAGGGAAACCTCTAAAGCTTCTATTTTTTCAAAAAAAGCGTTTTTAGTGTCAAAGTTTGACTTTGCTCAAATTTGCACCTTGTTACTTCTCTTTTGTCATAAGCTATCCTGAAGCGAAAAGGGTATATTTTGTTTGCATTTTTCACAAAAAACTTTCTGATGGGCCTTATAAAAATTATGAAAGCATCTTCTTCTAATCAAAATTACTATGTTGGCATTGGTTGGTTCCTTTTAAGTCTCGTTTTCAGTATATCGTTAGATGTTGTTCAAAAGTATCTTGGACAAAACATTCCTTGTGTCCAAATCACATTCATGCGCTTTCTTTTTGGGACAATTTCTTTGCTTCCTTTTATGTTGTATTATGGGAAAAGCTCGTTTTACACAAGCCGTCCGAGTGTGCATATTTTTAGAGGTGCTATGCTTTTTGGCGGAATAGCCTTATGGTGTTATGGACTGAAGGTGGTTCCCCTTTCTATGGTGACGACAGTCAGTTTTACGATTCCTCTATTTACATTGCCCCTGGCTGTCGTTTTTTTGAAAGAAAAAGTGGGCGTTGTCCGTTGGACTGCAACTTTAATTGGATTTATTGGAATTTTACTTGTTTTCAATCCAACGGCATCAGAATTTAATCCGTCTTCCCTCTGGTTAGTAGCTGCCGCATTGATGTTTGCTGGGTTGGATGTCATTAACAAGCGTTTCATTGTGAAGGAAAGCATGCTTGCGATGCTATTTTATACGGCATTGATCACCATGTTTCTCGGTGTTGTTCCGGCTTTTATGGTTTGGGTAATGCCAACTTTCTCTCAACTATGTTTACTTTTTTTACTGGGCTGTGGCGCTAACTTGATTCTCTTTTGCCTCTTGAAGGCATTTCAACGTGTTGAAGCATCGGCGGTTGCGCCATTTCGCTATGTGGAGTTTATACTATCAAGTTTATGTGGGTTTCTGCTGTTTCATGAAGCACCCACCACGGCCACTTATTGGGGCTTGTTAATAATCATTCCAAGTGCACTGTACGTGATCTACGCTGAAACACACCAACGCAAAACGTCAATAAAAGTATCCTCAAATGAAAAAGCAAACGAGGAGACTGCAGCTGGGAAAATGTTAAGTTCCGCTGAGAAATCACAATCGGAATAGGGTTTAGCTTACGTTGACGCATCCGAAAACTTTTTCCATTTCAAAAAAAGGGTTTCCTTCGTTGTCAATAGGAATTAAATTTACCAGATTCCCTCAGCCACGTGTTTAATCTTGTTTTGTACAGAAGAATGAGTACGATGCTGGGGGCATGAAGATTGATTTACAGAGGAGGCCTAGGCGGCTTCGTCAATCGCCTGGGGTTAGGGATCTTGTGCAAGAAACGTTTGTTTTGAAAACGGACCTTATACAGCCCCTTTTTGTAATAGAGGGAAAATCGAAGAGGCAACCGATTGAATCGATGCCAGGGATTGATGCACTGTCTATTGATCTCCTTGTTGATGAATGCGAACTGCTTGGCAACATTGGAATCAGAGGAGTCGCTTTGTTCCCGAGAATTGACAATCGATTAAAGGACGAGAGGGGAACGGAAGCACTTAATCCAGATTCCTTGATATTGAAGGCCATTCGTGCTATTAAGAAAAGAGTACCCAGCTTGATTCTAATTGCGGATATCGCGCTGGACCCTTACACCACGCATGGACACGATGGCATATTTAACAAGAGGCAGACGGATGTGGACAATGATGCCACTGTGAAAATCCTTGCACAAATGGCAACGTTGCACGCTAAGGGCGGCGTAGACTGGGTGGCTCCTTCGGATATGATGGATGGTCGTGTTCGGGCTATACGTCATTCGCTTGATAAAGAGGGACATGTGGATACTTGTATCTTGGCATATAGCGCTAAATTCGCGTCGGCTTATTATTCTCCATTCCGAGAAGCAATTGGGAGTAACTTTCACAAAAAAAACTCACCTTTATGCAAGCGTACGTATCAACTCAATCCCGGAAATCGTCGTGAGGCTTTGCAGGAAGCGGTATTAGATGAACTAGAAGGTGCAGATATGCTGATGGTAAAGCCCGCTGGACTCTACTTAGACATTTTAAGAGAAATTCGCAATAATACACACCTTCCTGTGGCGGCATACCAAGTTTCAGGTGAGTATTCTCAAATATATGCAGCATCCCAAAATGGCTGGCTAGACCTCACTCGCTGTAGAGACGAATCATTACTAGCCATAAAACGTGCCGGTGCCGATATCATTCTCTCTTATTTTGCGAAACAGGTTGCCCTTTCTCTATCCTAAAAGTCGAAGGCTTCTAAAAACTTGAAACGACTTTAGTCGCCCAGAAAAGTGTTTCCCCGGCAGAAAAATGACATCTGTGTTTGTTTGCCATGTTGTTAATTGATAGTCAATTATGTTTCAATATCAGCTCTTTTCGCTGTTAGATTCCCTTTGCCATATCCCCAAGATTTTGGAAAACTTCATTATGTCTCCGACGCCGTCTTCCTGAAGCTTAAATCGCTTGATTATGTGGGAAAAGGTGTTATTTTCATTTAGCATGAGCCGAAGTGCGTTCTTTTTATTAGTGTTTTTTTGCGCGGTTTTCTTGAAAGCCGCAGCTGTTAGGTGGGACCATGTTCCTGTTGACAGGCGAAGTGCAGTACTTTTATTTTATCATGGAATGACCCAAATGAGACTTTCGTTGTCTCGGCTACAAAGCGAAGTGTTGATTCGCTCGTTCGATGCTGAATCTTTGAGTTTTAAAAGTGGTAAAGCATGGTATGATTTTCATAAGAATTGGACAACCAGTAAGATAAAAGAGCATACTCAGTTTAAAGACTCGGAAAGCCAGGCACTTTTTTTCAAAAATCTCAATGAATATTTTGAGGACCTGAGAGAACATGCAGAACATTTGGATAAGGTCCTAAATGATTTGAACGCCTCGCTGGAGGAATTAAAACTGCAACAATTGAAGCCAACTGATTATGCGGATCTTTCAACAGAGTGCTGTAAGGATGCTGCAGGTAGAGTGGGCTTGATTATGAAGTCTATCCAATGGTTTTATGCATTTGAGTTGGCTTCTGATATTTTACTTAGAAGCGAGACTAAAGCTTTGTCTGAAGACGAGTATAAAAAAATGGTGGAAAGGATGGAAAATATGACGGTGGACCAACATCCTATAGAAAACTCCCACCCCGATCCAGGGACACCTGTCATCCGGAAAAAGCTAGCTGAATATGAAAAGCAGAACAGTGTTCATCGGTTATTATTTTTCGCTGGACACGATTGCCCTGATAAAAAGAAATTGCTTGGGGGCTTCTCTAATGATGGCATTTGGTATGCAGTCGACCCTTGTTTTAGAGAGACGAAACCAGATGCAGTTTTATATGCTCTTGATAAACAAGATATGCTTTATTTTAAACCCAATTGGGCGGATGTTATTTGCATAGGGGACTATCGTCGGGGGCGAGAACAAGAAGTTATAAAGACATTCCTTTCCATTCTAAAGCCAGGGGGAAAATTAATAATCCCATTGTCAACGGCGAATCATAAAGATTGGTTGAATGTGAGATTTGGTGCTCAACTTTCTCCAGATACACAAGAAAGAGAGATAGATTTACAAAAAGGTGAATGCTCCGGGAAATTTTGGGTTTCTCCAGATGGCCGGGAAGGATATACTAAGCGCATGCATGACGGAAACCCTTCAATTACAGCCTTATTTCAAAAAATCGCGACGGAAAATGCAAAGAATTATTATAGAAAGTTGGGAGCTTCTGATGTTGTTCTTTCAAAAATGGATGGGGCGTGCTTTTTCATTGTGAAAAAATAGTATCAAAGATCTATGTGACAAAGCTACCTTGGATCCTCATGTAGTAATTTTAATTTCTATTGACAAAATGGGACCTTCTTTTTTTGAGGTAAAAAGAAAGAGTATTTTGGACTTTTTAAGAAAAACCAAGGATTGGGTTCATTCATGTTGGTAAAAATAACTGCCTGTTTGTATCAATAGATTTTCATTTCACTATAAATGATTTTTTTCTTGAAAAGAGGCGATGGAAGGATAGGGTTGGGGTTTGATCTAAGGGGTGCGCATTCGCTCTGTAGTAATATGGAGAGGAAAGTCCGGACGTCATAGGGCAGGATTCCTCATGAAAGTGGGGGCATCTTGGGTTATATCCCAAGATGACGGATAGTGTCACAGAGAATATACCGCTCTTCGGAGTAAGGGTGAAAAGGTGAGGTAAGAGCTTACCGCTTGCAAGGCAACTTGTAAGGCAGGAAAAACCCAATTCGACGCAAGACTGAATAGGAAATCAGGTTAGCCCGCCTAACGATTTCGGGTAAGTCGCACTTTGCTTCGCAAAGAATGAGGTTTTTCCTCATTAGATAAATGGATGCGACTGCTTCGGCAGGACAAAATCCGGCTTATATCCCCTTAGATCTTCATCTATAGCAAGATAGACACATCCAGAAGTCTTTTTTTGAGCGAAAAGAAATGTTCTTGGGTTTTTTCAAAGAAAAACAGTTCTCCATTTTCAGAAAGAATTGAATCTTTTGATCATAGTAAAACGCATTGAAAATGAATACAGTATTTTGTTTTGGGGCGACTCCTCATCCATCGCATAAGAAAAACTATAAGGTTTTGATTATGCGTTTATTAAAAGGGTTTCCGCATCTCCTCTTCCATTCTCAATGGGATTAATGATCCTCTTGTTCAAAACGAGTCCACACGGCTTTGGCTTTCGTGATGAGGTTTGCTTTCCAAAGTTCTGTTTGTGTAGAAACGTAGGATGGGGGTATAGAAGTTAGGTTAGAAATTTCCTCGAGGTCATAGATTATTATATGGTTAAGTTTTTTGCAATCAGGGTGGATGTTTCTAGGCACACCAAAATCAATAATAAGCTGCTTGTTTTTTCTCTTTGGAAGTAAGCATTTTTTTATAATGTGCGGAGATTCTCCCAGTGCCAGCAATAAAACGTCAAACTGAGATAGCGAACCTAAAGCTTTATCCAAAGAGAGCTCTGTTAAGCTGTATCGTTTTATTAAGTCCAAGGAAGGCGTGCGGTTCGCAACATAGATATCTCGAAATCCTTCCCTTGTCAGGGTCCTAATGATTTGTTGTCCGCATTTCCCTGTTCCAAGGACGACTATTTTGGGTGCAATGCAGAATTTATTGATCAGAGAATAAGCTATGCTTGCGAGGGACGTTGGATTTTTAATAAAATTGTCTGAAGAGCGAGCCCATTTAGATGCTTGCAGGCTTTTTTGAAAGACACGGTGCAGAATGGGGCCAACCTTTCCTTTGCTTGTTGCAGTGGAATAAGCTTTTTTAATTTGACTCAATATTTCTGCTTCGCCGAAAAACTGAGATTCTATCCCGCAGGCTACGCAAAATAAATGATGTATAGCCTCTGTATTTTTTTTAAAAAAAAAGAAATTAGGATTTATGGGAACCTGCACCATTGTCTCAAATAAAGTAACCAGTTGTTTCTCTTCAAATATATTACTGACTACGGCATAGATTTCTAGGCGGTTACAGGTATTGATTAAAACAGATTCCTTAATAATACCACCATTATGCAGATAAAAATTATCAGCAGAAAGGGAAAGTTTTTCTCTGAAACTAAGAGGAGCCAATTTATGATGAACCCCAAATACAACAATACTAGGCTCGCAATAAGAAACCGTTGGGGAAGCTTTAAAGTTATTAGAACTTAGGGCTGCTAAGTGCAGTGGGGAGAGTATATTGTGTTCAACAATTTGGTCTCCATTGACTTTTGTGAAATCGTTTGGAGTGTAAAAATCTTGCAACAAATTAGTGTCTGCGCAGGGGAGAATTCTTAAATCATTCATCCTATTGAATAACTTAGTGAAATGTATTGAAGTCGAGTCGCTTTTGGGGTTCAGGTTGAAATATGCAATGGCTTAAATTTATTTGGCAATCAAAATCTGTAAGATTTTGATTGCCAAATCATTGGTTTTCCTTGGGAAGATTGAGGAAACCCTTCTCTTTTACCTCAAAAAGAAGGGTTTCCTCATCTCCATTCTCAATGCATTTAACTACTATAGCTTGCTTTCGCGCAGCGATTTCATTTTCTGAGAGGGGTTTGAGAAAAATTAATTTTGAAGATCAAAAAAATGGACTTCCAAAACTTCCGGACTTTTCTACCTTAATCCCTTGGCTATTTTTGCTGCTTTTTGGAATTGATGGCGGAAGTGGTTGGTCAGGCGGGTCTGTTCTTGGATTACTTTTAATTGGTCTTTTTGTTGTAACAATTTTTTTATTTTTCCGGACGCTTGTGTATAGTCAATTTCCGAAAAATCGTTAAAGACGGCCATGGCGGCATTGTAGTCATCGATGCGATTTTCTTTTTTTGCACAATTAATCGCTTTCCAAGCTATGACTAATTCTCGGTGTGCGTCGATGAAGGCTGCTTTGGGAATGAATTTAAGCGCGCCGGTTACGTTTTTTGTTCGACTTTCTTTATAAACAAAGAGTTCGTTGTCTTTATAAGGATTGACCGACGGATCAAAGCGGAATGCCGCGTATTGAGGTTGGAAAATAACTTTGTTTACAGGAGCCCTACTTATTGGAGAGTAGACAGGACCTCCAGGGGTTCCCACCTTGAAATCGATGATTTTTTGTCCTTCTGTTGAAATTACATATTCAATGAATGCTTTTGCGATCTCAGGGTGTGGTGCTCCTCGGAATAAAGCAATGGGATCCGCAAAAGCCATTGATTCTCCCGTAGGAATGACAAAGCCGAAGCGATCTGTTTTTGTATGTTGTTGTGTATAAAATGCTTGAGATCTCCCATAGAAGTCAACAAGCAATCCAATCGCGCAGTTCCCATTAGAGATATCAATGATATTCTTTGTTGCAACATCACTGAAATAACGGGCATTTGCTGCCATTCTTTGAATTAAGCTAAGCGTACGTTCCCAGCCTTCTGATATGGCTTGGCTTTCCCGCTCTTCTTCTGAAAGTTCTTTTCCTTCTAATTCTCGGGCGCGTTGCTGGATTTTATATTGCAACATTATCCCAAATGCCTTTGGGACAATACTACTTTTGGTTGGGTCCACGAAAGCAACCTGACCGACAAAACACGGATTTGCGAGATCTTCCCAAGATGTGGGTTCCCCTATAAATCCCAATTTCTTTATGGAATCTCTATTAAATCCCATTCCATAACCTGAGAGCGTTGTCCCTATCCAACGGCCTTCCTTATCCCATAACCGTTCTCCTGCTAAGAATTCAGGAATACCTTCGTCGTTAAAGAGGTCTGTCCGATGCTCAACAAGTCCGCATGAAACTATGTTTCCTAAACTAGCTTCCCTTTTGAATTCATCCACGCCACCACCAAAAAGAATATCTAGCCCGCAGCCTACATTCGATTTTAGAAAGGCGTTTCGGGCTTCTTCTTCAATTGTTCCTGAAGTAGGATATGGGTCCGTAAACCCTCCTTCCACGTTATAGTCCCACTTGCGCTTTAAATCGCGCTCCCAGTACAATCGGAACCTGTTAACGAACATGGAATCGATATACTTTATTACTTCTGCACCGCTTCCTATATAACGCCAATCAACGAGTACATTTTTTCCTGTTTTTTCTTTATACCATCGTTGAAAGCCTTCTCCCAATTCGACGCGTATGTATT
This sequence comes from Verrucomicrobia bacterium GWC2_42_7, assembly GCA_001831055.1. Taxonomy (GTDB): domain Bacteria; phylum Verrucomicrobiota; class Verrucomicrobiia; order Opitutales; family GWC2-42-7-A; genus GWC2-42-7-A. Next base: position 12,571 of record MIDO01000107.1, read on the forward strand.
CTAAGTGCGGCGTAATAATGACGACTTTGTCATCAAATTTGGCATTAACTTCCTGCTTTTTGGTTCTAAAGATTAACGGCAATGCAATAATCGCTCCAATTGTCAGTAGGATAATTAATTTTTTATTCATGACTAGTTGCTTAATATGATGACGTCTTCTGGCAACACACAGGCATATAGCCCCTTACGCTGACTTTGGCCCAAGTGACAAGGGTTTAATTCAGATATTTTGAGGGTAATTCCGTTTTTCTCAAAATCGTAGTGAGCGACTTCTCCAAAGTAAGTTGCACTACCTATCTTCCCGTCTATGCAATTCTCTTCTGCGGGATAATTTTCAAGTTTTATACTTTCCGGTCTTATAGATACAAATACCTTAGTTCCCTCTTTAGGCTCATTTTCGCTGTCAGTTAGTGCCCCCCTGAAGCTTCCTATGGGTGTATCCACTAACGCTTCTCCTGCTCCTACCCGGGTTACGGTACCTTCAATAATATTTGTTTCTCCTATGAAGTTCGCTACAAACCGATTCTTAGGCCGCTTATACAATTCCAATGGGCTTCCTATTTGCTCAATCTGTCCTTTAGAGAATACGGCTATTCTATCTGCAATGGACAAGGCTTCCTTTTGGTCGTGCGTTACGTAAACCGTAGTTAATTCAAA
>MIDO01000108.1:0-2926 GCA_001831055.1 Verrucomicrobia bacterium GWC2_42_7
AGTCAAAGCTTTCAATTGATAACGAATACCTTCGAGAGTTCCTTCTGGCTTTTCGTTGGCTCGCTGTTTTAAGGGTGTCGGTGCTGATACACTTCTTGTGCGGATAGATTTTTCTGCTAAAGGAAGTGGGGTCGATCGTTTGCTAAATATTTTTTGAAAAGATACAGAAAGAGAGCGGAATCTTCCGTTTATTTTTCCCCCTATTACACTTAGGCTATTGCTTCTGGTCCTTGTTTCAATTTTTGGTTTTTCTAGAAAATTGTCTCCTGCAATGGGGGTATTTGCATTGGAAGTTGAGGGAATTTTGTCCATATTCCTTGATTTAACCACAGAGCCATTCCTAAGTCCATAAAAAACAAATTGGGGCAATCTAAATGAGCTGGGGAACTCATGTTGTTTTCTCTAAGATGCTTTAGAAAATGAAGGCATTGCGCGGATAGGAAATTCCATTGGAATTTCCTATCCGCGTAACAATCTCCTTTTCGGATGGGGGCCAGAAAGATGTTAGTTTAGCTTTCAAGCAGGAGGACAAGGTTGAAACCTTTTCCCTTCACAATCCCGCAGAAAGATGTTAGTTTAAGCTTTCGAGCAGGCGGGCAAGGTGAACATGAGGGAGCGTACATACGTACGTGACCGAATGTGAGTCCACAGCCCAAGACACTCGAAACTTAAACTAACATCTTTCTCCCTATAAGTGATTCCTTCTTTTGATCAAGATATAGATGGGTGACGCGTCGACCGAGGCTACAAATGCATTGCCAGGGGATGGAGTTGGCGTTTTGGCTGAATTCTTGGAGTGTAATTTCACTATCGTTCTGTTTCCCCACCAGGGTGACGGGGTCTCCGACTCGGGCAGAGGGAACTTCGGATAAGTCAATGACTACTTGGTCCATGGCTATGCGTCCAATCGTGGGGCAGCGGTGCCCTTGAATAAGGACGATTCCTTTGTTGGTCATGGGAAGAGCAATGCCATCGGCATATCCTGCGGCCATAATGCCAATGCGGGTTGGTTTTTTTAAAAAGTAGAGCCGTCCATAACTAATAGATTCACCCGCAGGGAGCTCTTTGATGAGGCTTAATCGCGTATGCAAGCTAAATACGGGTTTGAGCGGTAGTGCGTTGAGGCTGGGAAGATTCCAATCTGTGGGAATAATCCCATACTGAAGGAGGCCAATGCGGGAGCTGTTGAATATCCCATTATTCTCAAAAGACGCAAGTCCGGCACTATTATCGCAATGAATGCATAACTTTTGAAGGTTTGCGTGCGGGAAGCTCGTTATTGTGTCTATAAAACGAAGTCTTTGGAGTCGAGTGAAGTCGGGATTGTTTCCAGAGGCGGCAAAGTGAGTGCCGATGCCTGTTAATTGGAGGAAGTGTATTTTTTGGATGAGGAGATAGAGGTCTTTAGCTCTTTCATACCAGACTCCCATGCGACCGAGGCCCGTATCGACTTTGATGTGTACTTTTAAGATTTTTTCATAGCGTTGTGCATATTCTGCCAAAAGACGTACTTCATCGGCAGAAGAAACGATAGTAGTGAGGTCGTTTTCAAAAAGTGCAGGATATTCATGTTCAAATGGAGACCCGAGGACAAGAATTGGCTTTTCTGTTTCAACTGACCGAACTTCGCTGCCTTCTTCCACATTTGCCACGCAAAACCCATGAACTTGCGGTAGCGTTTTCAGCTTCTCTACAATAGGAACAGCCCCGAGTCCATAAGCGTTAGCCTTTACCACGGCCATGGGCTTAACATGCGGTGGCAGCAATTGAGAAATAAGCTCCCAATTATGAGAAAGGGCATCGAGATCAATTTCTGCCCAGCAGCGATGAAAATGGCACGTTTTCATTTATTTAATTAATATAAAGAGGGATAGGTGCGGAAGCCTTTCTTTTTGAGGTAAAAAAGAATGCTTTCCTTGCTTTCCCAAGAAAAACCAATGACCCCCACATCCAAATCTTGCGATTTTTATTAGGCGATGGGGTGGGTTCATTCCCCTTAGTGAGGTCCATGAAAAAAGGTCTCATTTTATCTCAGAATGGCTACAGTAAAAGCTTCAGGAGTTAACAAGATTTTGCTGTTTTTTCGGCATTTTTCTTGGTTTACTTAAGTGCCCGGGGGGGGACTTGAACCCCCAAACCCGAAGGCATATGAACCTGAATCATACGTGTTTGCCAATTTCACCACCCGGGCATTAAAATAATCTTCATATCCTTCACAATTCCTTAGTTCTGTCAATCATTGCCTTGGAATTTTTTTAACTATTTGGAGAGAAGCTAGATAGGAGAGGTCGTGGAAGCTGATAGTCCCTCAAAACCGTTTTTACCCAACTCCTTCCTGAAAAAGTATTATTGTTTTTTTGCTTGCGATTTTTTTATTCTCTTACTTCCCTGCTGTTTTCTTTATTGAATATTTTTTTATAAAAAAGTATTGACTATTTTTTGTAAGAAATCTTTTGTACTGCTCTTTGATTTTATGAAGCGTCATTTCATTTTTTGTATCATTGGGTTATCTCTCTTTTGTTGCGCTACCGTTGCGCTAGCAAATCCTGGAAAACGCCAGAATCCTGGGTTTGAAAAAGTGGAATCTCCTTCGAGCCTTGAATCTCTTGGTGAGCCACCAAGTGCAAAACAGAAATGCGAGTCTACAGCTGGCCTTGATGAAAAAACGACCGATGAAAATCAACCAGTAAATGCTGTTGCTTCGGATGTTTCAGCAACTGATGTACTTAGGACTCCCACAAAAAAGAAACAAACGGTATCTTATCACCATAATTGTTCCTGTTGCTCTCCTGAAGCAAAACACTTCGATTGTGATGGACAGCCTACTCCTAGGTCAAAACCTGCAATATGTACGCGTATTTTTACAAAAACAGAAGGTGGCCATTATAGAAAAGCACCTATTCCTTTTAATCTTTTGGGCTTAGAA
>MIDO01000108.1:2938-3606 GCA_001831055.1 Verrucomicrobia bacterium GWC2_42_7
ACAAACATATCTTGATGCAAACCCTGACCTTGCTAAGCCCGCCCAGATTCATCATATTGTTGAACTGCAAAGTGAAGCATTGTTTAGATATTTAGAAGACGGAAAGCCACTTCTGGGGGCAAAAGAGCTTAATTCTGCAACGAATTTGATCGGAGTGCTTGATGTGCTTGTCCATTTGTCCGGCATCCGACTTTTAAATGACGAAGGTTACGCTGCGCATTCTTCTAAAATGGTAGACGGTAAAGTTGTCCCAGGAACCATGACTCTTAGGCAGTTAGTTCGCCATAGTTTAATGGCTTTGATGGACGCCTCAACTAGAAATGGCTTTTTAGAGAATTTTTATGCGAAAACAGGGGTTGCTCTAACAGATGATCAAATTGAGCGTTTTATCGAAAAACTTCGCGCTGAGGCCACTAGGTTTGAAGATGTTTAGTAAGGTGACTCGAATTAAAACTTAAATAAAAAGACGCTAACCCTATTTTCCCCAAAGCCTCCCTAACCTCTTGACCTATGCGGAAAAGAGGTATATAATAAGCCGAGATAATATGAATCCGGTTACTGAAAAGCAAAGTGGAGACACGGGAGGTGTTTCTGGTCTTCAAGAAAAGCAAGTTGGACATATAGGGGGCTTTAGCCTAAGGCCGATAAATGGCGAAATGCCACCCTAT
>MIDO01000108.1:3615-4415 GCA_001831055.1 Verrucomicrobia bacterium GWC2_42_7
GAGTGGTTATGCCTGGACAAGAAAAATCATGGTTTGATTGGAGATGGGTTGCTGAAAAAGTTGTTTCATGGGGTGTATCCGCAGCTTTTCCTACGGCTTTAGGAAAGATGCGTGAAGCGGCTAAATCAAAGGTTGAGCTCGGAACGAAAAATGATCTTCCCGCCGTTTCTCTTAATGGGCATGCCCAAGGTGCAGTTGTGAATTTCATTGAAGAACTTTTTTCGCCTGAGGCTAGTGAAGGGAAATTAAAAGGCCTTATCGAGGAAGTTGTTAAACACCTCCATTCCGAGGCAAAGGTAACAGGGAGAGACAACTTACTGTTCTCTGCTTTAGACAATCCGGGGGTCATTGATAGCCTTATAAAAGGATTAACTTCCTCGGTGAAAAACCTCCAACCAGCGGAAAGAATGCAATTGTTCGGTATCTTACAGACAGAAATTCCAGAAGCCATTATACGGAATTTTGATGGAGGGCCTATGTTGAATTTCATCTTAGGGGCTCTGGATACAATAAAATGTACACAGTTGCCCGTGTCTCTTCTTCATGGGATAGCTTCCCTATCAGGAGATAAAGATATTATAGAGGCAGCCAGTCCTTGTGAAAAAGAGCCTCCCTCGAAACCTTCAGCGTCTTTCGAGCAGACTCTCGATTGCTTTATTAATGTAGCTTCTACGCTCAAAGATAATCTTTTTCATAGGGAAGTTAGAACTATCTCTTATAAGAACGAAGAAAACGTTTCTTCTCAATTTGCTCTTGCTGTTCCAAAAGGCTTTGAAGGCTTCTTTTCATCGAAAGAAGAG
>MIDO01000108.1:4513-5013 GCA_001831055.1 Verrucomicrobia bacterium GWC2_42_7
GCTCAATTAAAATGAATATCAGAGGCTCCTGCTATCAAAAAGAAATTTTCCTTTCCCAATACGTTTTTTATGTCTCTGTTTAGGCACTCTGTCATTTTCCATCTAAAAAATGCTGTCCAGGTGCGCGAACCTTTCAGGCGCAATGTTGCCATCAAGCACTTTTTCGCACTCCCTGCATAAGTAAGGGTCGCTGAATGCGCTCTGGAAAATTATCGTCCCGCAACTCGTGCAGTAATTTCTTGCCATATTTTCACCTCTCTTGTTTATACAGCCCCATCATAGCCATTAAGGAAGCCCTCCTCTAATGGGCTTATCTCATCATCTTCAAGAAGAAGCTCCCTCACATTTCTGGAGTAGATGTTGCTGTCGTCACTGCTCTCCCCATCAATATCTAAGGATTCCATTCCCACCACCTCCTGAGATTTTACGGGTAAGCAAATTATATATAGCTGCCCCATATAATTCTTATAATATATATACAAATCAAAATATTTATATAC
>MIDO01000108.1:5077-6268 GCA_001831055.1 Verrucomicrobia bacterium GWC2_42_7
ACTTATAGGGTTCAGCAAGGGATCTTTTGTTGTTTCCATGCCAAAGTCATGGGTTGAAAAAAACCATCTAAAAAAAGGGGATTTGATGGCAATTAATGAAAATGGCTGCGAGCTTGTGATAGCGCCGAACAGCGCTGAGCGGAAAGAAGTTGCCCAAGAAGTCACAATCGACGCAAACGGCAAGGACCTTGAGCGCCTCAAATGCGAGATAGTGTCTTCTTACTTGAATAACTGCGACACAATAAACATTGTTTCTAACAACTTAAATGATCAGGCTTCAAAAATAAAGGAGATTATCAGGAATCTCTCCGGGCTGGAGATAATGGAGCAGACCGGCAAAAGGATTGTTGCAAAGGACTTGATCAACTTAAACGAGATTTCCATAAAAAACATAATCAGGAGAATGGATGTTATAACAAGGGCAATGATAGATGACGCGATGAACTGCGCAAAAGGCTACGACTGCTGCGAGGCCATTGACAACAGGGACATTGACATCAACAGGCTTTATTTTCTCGCGAAAAGAGTCATAAAAAGCGGAATGAAGAATTCAAGAATAGCAAAAGCGCTTGGCTCTGACTCATGGAAGCTTCATTCCGACAAGCTTGTGCTTATGAGGATAGAAAGCATAGCTGACAACCAGAAAAGGATTGCGCGATATTCCAAGTACGCCAACCTGAGCAGGGATGCCATCAATGAGCTTAAAAAGCTGCATTTTGATATCGGTGAGAATTATAAGGATGTCATGAAATCGTATTATAACATGGACCTGAAGCTGGCAACAGATATAGAAGTTTTAAACAAGGAAAGGACAAGGCTCTGCGACAAATTTCTGGAAAAATATGCAAACATCTCCTCGGTCAGAAATTCAAAATCGAGATATACTGAGCATGTTGCATTGGCAAAAATTATAGAGAATGTAAAGGCCATGTCAACCTCGGTGAAGGACATTGCAAGGACTACCTTATGCTATTCTTAATTTTTTATATATTAATCTTAACGCACCAAAAATTTATTTTTATTTCCGCCTTCGGCAAAACTAGTGCGAGGCGTCGCTCTCCTGCCATGCTCGAAAAGTGACAGACGTTGAAATAAATTCGAGGCGGAATTTTAGTGTTAGTCAAAATTCCGCCGAGTGTAGCTTGGTCGCGAAGCGACGGAATGAACTTTCAGATTGAAAATACTTTGTGT
>MIDO01000109.1:0-2656 GCA_001831055.1 Verrucomicrobia bacterium GWC2_42_7
GTAGATAGTTCAATTACAAACATGACAAAATACCGGGCCAATCCTCTGGGCGTTACCAGTTCAACACTGAAGAAATCCGTGGCACAGATTACATCCATATGCGATCTGATAAATTGATTCCATGTCGTATTGTATTTACGTTCAGGGTCTGGATCATATCCATAAGATATAATTATGTTTTGAATGGCAGATCTGCTCACTTTATAGCCCAAGTACTTTAGATAACCATATATCTTCCGTGAACCCCAGCCCTTATTATCTCGCTTAAACCACAGTATCAGGTCGAGGATTTCCTGGCTCACCCGTGGCCTGCCGCCCTTGGGGTTACGATTGATGGAGCCATCGTATTTTCGGGCAACCAGATCCCTATACCATCGAAGTAGTGTGTCGGGGGAAAACAGCGTCCCCACTTCAGACAGGACATTCTTATGAAGAGCCTTTGCCTTGATAGCAAGTCGCAGCTTTTGAAATTTAGTGAGTAGGATTCGTTTAGTACTGAGCTTCTCACGAAGGATTTTATTCTCCTCACGGAGGTACTCAATAGCAAGCTGCATCTGCTTATCAAGCATGCCGGCAAGGCATGCCACTATTATAATCCATGGATATTTAACCATCGTTAAAGCATAGCAGAATTCATATTTAGATGCAATTAACGTCATCCAGATCGCTCATAAGCCTTTTACTTACAATAGAATACAGCAGCTAGGTTTTTGAGCCAGACGAGGTCAAACATTCGCTGCGAACACTGGCTTTATTTTCGATGTCACTCACACTTGCATCCAAATTTCACCTAAATAAACATTCTAAAATAATATTGCCGTGGGCAAAATGATTGGCCGTGTTCAGCTATACAGCCGAACACAGCCAATAAGGTAATTTAATCAACCTTGATCATTCTGCCAGTTTCTCCGTTTTGACATCATCATAGAAAATCATTGCCGGCGAACAATTGTTCCCTTGTATCTCAGCGCTAGTGAAGTCCGTAAACCCAGGACTAGAGTATATAAGGTTCCAACCCAAGCCATCATTATCATATGGCTCATTGTCAATCCGCATATACCATTTATTGACTTCTTGGCTAACTCTTACCTCCATTTCAAACTTATGGTAAGTATCGAGAACCAGAGGAGGCCCAGCATTTTGCCATGAAGAAGAAGACAACATTTGCAGCTGGGCGGTATTTGCATCACTATACACTATCTTCGCAAGAGCTGCTCGATCAACAAGACCGTTATCACTCCTATGTCCACATATCACAAAATCGATACGGCCCCTGTCGTAATTTACTAGCGTATTGGGATCCTGACACTCATAACAGTCGTTGAAATCAGGCAGTGAAGGAATGTAAGCATAAACTGTCCAACGCGCTAATGTTGTGTCATCTAAAGGCGCTCCTGCTATTATGTGGGGTTCATTTATGTCTAATACCCTAAAACGCACCGCTTTTGCTCCACTGTGTATCCAAGACGGATCCGCATAATCTCTTAAATACGGGTCCCATGAATCTACATCAAAGACCTGAATTTGACCCGGCTCATTGTATTCAGCGATAGTCCATTGAGGGCTACAAGGATCGTAATCATAACTCAGATTGGCATCATATACAAACAGAGGAGTTGCATCATAATCTTCGAATCCATCATCCATTATGGTGGTAAGTGACCGGCGGAAAGGCCGAATATCATATTTGCCAAGCACATTGACATCATCCGGACCAATATTTGCAGGCCAAGTATTGGGATTAGATGAAGCAAATACACTTCTTATTGCCTCAAGACTGCCGAATCCGTAATCAGCTGTAGGCTCAATATACGATCCTTCGCCAAATTCATTCCAAGCCTCAATAAAAGCCATTTTTATGCCCACTCTGTCAAGATGATCTTTCAGCAATTTCAGGCCTTCTGCAAAATCCTCTGAACGTCTGTCAAATCGCTGCCAACCATTAACTCCTCTCCATGGCCGTTTGTCCCATCCGGCAGTAAGAATCGGTGTATACTTGCTGGAATTGACATCATGAATCATGTCCCATATTTCTCTATGGCCTCGTTCATATTCCCGGTAAGCAGACCGAGTTGTTTGCTGCCTCGTATTCCCGTAAGCATACTCCGTTACCGAATCAAAACCAATGTTCAACAACCTGTTAATGTACTCAGAGTCATACTTATTAATCAGAGAAACACTGATGTGCACGCCTTGCGTATAACCATTATCAACAACGCGCTGACGAATGGCAATCAAAGCATCTTTTACCGCCGCGTCCGAGCCCAGATTTTGTGGTAGGTCCAGGGCATAGAGATTGTAAAGCATTATATATGGTTTACCATCCACTGTCAGAAAGTTCGATTTACTAAAATAATTGTCGCACAAATAATCTGTAACAGTCAGCAAGGCATCTTCAGTCCAACCATTGGAAAAACCATCCGCTGAAACCATTACAGTAAATTTCATCAGATCATTATAATCGGCTCTAAGGAAACCATTTTCAAGGGCTTCTCTACCCTTCTGTAAATCTGGACCACCTGCATGACATGGATCCCAGTACCAATCGTAGATGAAAAACTTTATTCCGTTCTCAACAGCCCATTTTATGTGCCAGTCCGCAACCTCTTTCATCCCTTCCTGATAAAAACCTAAGACCGGTTCGCGTTCAGGGTAA
>MIDO01000109.1:2682-2847 GCA_001831055.1 Verrucomicrobia bacterium GWC2_42_7
AGGATAATAAGGGAGTTCGCCAGACCAGCCGGGGTAGTAGAAAACCCCAAGTTCATAATCTCCTGTAGGCACAACAGTTGGCTCGGGCACATCATAAGACCCGGACCAATTCACCGTAACCGCCGGATCTATGCGCAACGTCTTTGTAAAGCTCTGGTTGTTATA
>MIDO01000109.1:3037-7879 GCA_001831055.1 Verrucomicrobia bacterium GWC2_42_7
ACAGCGTCGTTTTCCTCTCTGTTGATTGCTTTTTTGAATTCAAAGTGGTCTGCTCGCAGAAAGGTCAGGTCCGCATCATTGTTAGCAATCGACATTGAGTTGACCAGAAGCTTTTCTTTGCCAAATGTGCCGAAACCAAGTCCAAGATGTGTAATGGTACCGGTCCATTCCGGGAATTGCCTCAAGTCAATAGAAACATTGCCGCCGGTACTGCCATTGGTCAGTGGGATCGGAACACCAACAAAGTTCGCATCGTCGTTGGCTATTTTCCAATATACACCTAGTGCTCGTTCGCCAGCACAGCTTGCGTCGATATTTAATATAGAACACGAGTTTGCATCGAAATGAGTTACGGGCGTAATGATCAAACCCTGCGGCTGAAGATTATTCGCCACCAAGTTGCCGCTGCTCTGTGAAAGATTTGCGTGATGCATTGCCACCCACGATTCAACCGAACTATTGAATGTCCATGACGGTGATTGATTGGCATCTTCTAAAATGCGAATGCTATATAACTTACCAAACATCTCATTGGGCACGTCAAAACGCAATCGTTGAATAGTGCCAAGTTTTTCCCAGAAAGGCCATACTCTTATAGTCTGCCGTTTCACATCACTGACTTTATACATTTTGTCAGTTGCGGGATTAGAAGAATAGGTTGACCAATCATCATAATCGCCTATTGTATTGAAGTAGCTAAAAATCGGGAGAGTGCCAAATGAATCTGCAACAATTACGTCATCAACGTAGGTTGTTGTGAAATTGGTCATGCCCGAGTCAGATATACTATTGCTAAACATTGCCTGGTTGATTTTTGTCAAGTTCGCTTTAAAAGGATACCAAGAACCACCATTGTCATAATCAACACCATCGTACTGTACCCAGAATTTGTCTGTGCCGGTATCGGCTGTTACCACAAGTTCGGCGTATCTGTCCTCAACGGCATCACAAATCACCGTAAAAACATTGCTCGAATTATAATAACCAAGTTTTCGTACACCGCCGGAATTTGCAAAAGACAGCTGAACCCCTGTAGTACCCGCGACTGTATCCTGCATCAGAAGATTAAGCGATCGTGACAAGCCGCTATTGGCTGTACAATTTGATGATAGTTCATAGACCCATGCGGTGCACTTGATCTGTGTGTAAGTTACAGAATCAGAACTGAAACTTTTCGTCAACCATGAAGAAGTTCCGTACTTCCCAGTAAGTTTCACCGCTTCGCCATCATCAAGACCATTAACATAGGTCGTAGTTTTACTTGTCACGCCTGACGCAGCCCAGCCGTCATACTCGCCTGAAACAGCAAAATGACTCTCGACTGGAAGCATATCGCCTAGCGACTTTGAAACGACTATATCGTCAACAAAAGTCTCTGTTAGCGTTGTAGCATAGGCGTCACTGCCTGTGAGATTAGTGAGTCTAACCTGGTCAATTTTTGTTAAAGTTTGAAAAAAAGAATAGTTACTGCCACCATTGGTATACCAGGTGCCATTGTATTTCACTGAAAACTTATCAGTACCTGTGTCGGCCTTGACAATAATTTCAACCCACTGATCCTCTACAGCATTGCAAATAGGCGTAAAAGCTGTAGTTGAGTAACAACCCAGTTTCCTAACACCTCCGGAGTTAGCAAATGCAAGATAAGCTCCGGTCCTGTTAGCGCTGTTATCACGCAGCATAATGAGAAGTGATCTTGACAGGGCACTGCTCGGATTGCGGTTTTTATTGGCAGACGGCTCATATACTTTTGCTGCGACTTTTATCGTAGTATAGTTCTGATCAGTAATGTCCTTGTATAGCCGTGATTCAACATTATACTTTCCGGCAATTCTGACTCCCTCTCCGTTAATCGGCAGCGTGATATTATTACCATTAACACCAGTTATGGATGAAGTGTTCGAATAAAAAAACTGTCCCGAATACGGACCTTTGATCTTATAAAGATCCATATCAATTTCAATCCACTGGTTGTTATTCGCCGCGACATTCCAATCGCCATAGGGGCTTAGCAAATACGGATCCTGGTCGCTGGTACGAAATGTTACACCGTCGCTGCTAAAATTTGCATCGGTGATAGAAGCTGCTTTTGTCCAGCTTGCCCATTGATTGGTCGAGTTAAAAAACCATTCTTTCTTAACTGTAGGTACAGCTTGTAAAGCCTGAGCAACACTTATCACGAGCACAACAATCATTAAATATTTTTTTAATGTTTTTGTTAAATCGAATCGCTTAGCTTTCATACTCTTAACCTTTCTTTATTTAAGTCACCACAAAAACCTATAGTTCAAATGGATTAGTCTTTTGAAAGTTAAAGCATGAAGTCAATTCTTAGAGACTACCTCCTATTACTATTTACAATTGCTGTTCTCTGATTCAAAAGGCGGTCCTCGACTTGTTGGTATCTCATACCTACGGTGAGCATACAACGAAAATATATTTCTGTTGCTCATGGGTTTCCTTGCACAACTTTGCTCGACTATGCCTTTAATCTCATGCCATAAAAATGCGATTCGATGACTCTGGATTCATTGCTATTTCAAAAATGGAGTTCCCAGATGACCTCATTTTTTATATCTGCTTGAGTAAATTAATCATACATCTATAATTATCCATTGTATTCTTCGATATTTCACGACCGTAAGGACTGGCAGAAGGCATTAAAACAAAGCCTCTTCCGGAACCAGATGTACCATCTTTAAGAGTTTGTTTTACAACTTTTTCAAATCCAGATGGCTCCAAGTTCTCAATATCTGCTATTTCAAGGTTGCCAAACAAGACTATATCTTTACCAAACTCTTTTCGAACATCAAATAGTTCGACATCACCTTGAGGTGGAGGCTCAATAGGATCAATAGCATCCGCCCCCATAGTAATGATAAGAGGAAGTATTGAACGAATTTTCCCATGGCAATGTATACGAGCATAACCATTATATTTGTGTATTAACTCAACGATTTTTTTATCATATTTTACAACATACTCTTCAAACAAATCGGGAGGCAGATAAGGCGGCGTGGCATATTCTGGACCGAATATACGCCACAGATGTCCTGAAAAAGCTGTTGAAATCTTTTCAACTCTTTGATATACGGTGACTGCTAATTTTTCAAGCAGTTCGTTAAATAACTTCTTCTCTGTCATTGCAATAATTGTAAAATCTGCCATACTAAAAAGTCCAGCAGCCATACACAGCGGATCGGCAAGATCGACCATCACAATGCCTTTGTCTCCAAGCCTGTATTCTTCCTCAAGCAAGCCACTAACATCAATTTGATAGTCAAAGACTTCATAGGGCAAGGTCAAATATGCCTCAAGATCATCAATACTCTTGCAAAGATGCTCAAGTGTCCAGACAGTGTCAATATTTTTATCGACTCTTGTAAGCGATGTCATTATTTTGCCCGAAACACGTAATGTCGTCTTTGTGAATTTCGATGAATTCTCTGCCACTTGCTCAACAGAAAAGTATTCATCGCCAGGATTATTTGATGATGAACTCAGTTTAGCAAAGCACATTCGAATAATGTCGGTCTCGGCCTCAGCAAGATCAAGTAATGGTCTCCAGCTTGCTGAATTGTAAATGTTAAATTCATCCTGATCATCTGGGTTGACAACAAAACCGCCAACTTCATAAAAGTTCACCCCTGGCCGGTCTACGATCTTACCCCGTAATATGTTGTTCAGTCTTTCACGTCGATTCATAATTTGTCCCAATGAAATATGTCTTTCATATCGAGGCTATTATGCTCACATTTCAAGATAGCCATGGCCTGTGAGGCTTCAGTCTTTCGAGTCAAGAGGGCCTCTTCCTTACTCATTTTTATTTACCTACAGCTACACCATTCTTTGTCACAATATAAACACACCAGCCAAACTAGTTTGCTAAACACTTACGCTAATTTAAATCTTCTGCCCTCATCCAACATCACAAGATAATTTTCTATTGGAATATAATTTGCAACACTGTTTCCAGTACCTAGACAATAACCACCACATCGCATACACAATTCAAGAGTCTCACGCACTCGTCTACGAATCTGCTTTTCATCTGCCCTGCAAAGAAAGTCGATATCAATTCCACCCAGCAAAGCTATTTTGTTCCCATATAGCGATTTGGCATCAGCAACATTTTCAATAGTATCTTCGAATGAATGTTTTCCGTCTATGCCTACTTCATAGATCAAATCATCCATAATAGCTGCAAGTTTTCCACATGAATGAAGAATATACGGTCTGCCAACTTTATGAGATTCCTGAGCCATAAGTTTATGATCAGGGAATATAAACTCTCGCAAATCGGCTGGACTCATCAGAGTGCCTGACCGAAATCCCATATCGTCACTTCCCCAAATAATCTTAACACGAGAATATTCCAGCATCTTAAGCAGAGCTGCCTTGGAAATTTCAACAAGTCGATCACAAATAGCCTTCACCAAATCACGTTGATCAAATAAAGCATAGCATAATTTTTCGTATCCCATGAGCCAACTAAGGTGCTCTGCAAAATGAGCAAAACCCCCACAAGCGATTATGCACATATCCTCTGGCAAATTATTTTGATACCACTCAAACGAGCGTGTTGATAAAGATTTAAGTTCAGGCCATGGATAAGTTTCGAATTCTTGCCAAGTTGTTATTGGTCCTACGTGTTCGTTAATATATATTCGGCCATTTTTTCGAGCCAATTCAGCAGTATCATTAGCCAAAATGAATGAAAGTTGTAAATCAATTCCTTCCGGCCAGCAACGTACATAGTCATACCCGAGAAAACGTTGAAGAGCGATCTCTCGCTTCAAGTTGAAATAAGGATCACTTGGGCTTAATCCGGTTAATAATTCA
>MIDO01000109.1:7917-8059 GCA_001831055.1 Verrucomicrobia bacterium GWC2_42_7
AAACATCTCCATAAAATACACTCTATCTGAAGTGCCTTGACGATTTATACATTTAATCAAACCTTCCCAATCACTATTTAGATCAACAGAGAAATACTTGTTATGATATGTACTAACCACTATAACACCTCCTGGAACATCA
>MIDO01000109.1:8078-8964 GCA_001831055.1 Verrucomicrobia bacterium GWC2_42_7
AATCAGATAAGGGTTATACGCGCAGCTTATCAGCTGATCAGGATTACGATCTGGATTCCATAACATTTCTGCAAAAAGTGCAACACAGGGCTGTATGCGTTCTTCAAACATTCCATCCTCAATAAGCCCGGTAACTGTCATTTTGGACGGGTTGGAAGTGAGCAATTCCATATAGAATTTCTGTGCATATTTGAAATTCATTAACCAAAGACGGTTCACTTCATCCCATCGAGATTGACGTTCAACCAACCGGGCTTTGATAAAATCATCGCCTCGCTGCCCCAATATAAATGGCCCATGATTTTCAAATTCTTCTTTCCACCGTAACGTAATCCAACCCTTAGGTACCATTGCAAACTCACAACCAGGTCTTATTGTTGTAAGCCTTTTTGAGTATTCAATAGTCTTTTCTACTGTATCAAGTCCAGTCGGCTTACCAAACCCGGCATTTTGTTGATTGGTGACAGGATTATATGAATAAGGAATAACTCCTGCATCCTCCCAGACAAGGCTCACACGCGGATCAAGAGATTCCAACTGAGCATAGTTCTCCAAAACACTTGTTGCGTGAATACCGAATTGGATATAAAGATCAGGCTTTTGATTCAAAATCTCTGCTGCAATTTGATTAACCAGTTCGCAAGCAGCTGACGCCACAGATTGCCCTGCCATTTCAGTATTGCCGTGTTCAGTGAGTGTCTGAAAGTAAATGCCGTCTGCGGGAATATGCTGATAATTCTGCGACCAGTTAATTAATACGGAAGATTTGATTTGATCTCTAACCTGCGGGTTTGTTAACACGAAATCTTTCTGACCCCAGTCCAAACCCCAACCCCAATGGAAACCAAGTATTATTTTAATTCCACGTTGATGGGCATAATCTATA
>MIDO01000109.1:8978-12528 GCA_001831055.1 Verrucomicrobia bacterium GWC2_42_7
GTAAGGCAAGCAATCATTCCAGATCGTAAGCATATTCATCCTGAGACGAGCCATGTTGTCCAGGAATCGCTTGTAATCATAAATCACATAACCCCATGTCCAAATACCCCTGTTCTCGATATGTGGGTATTCTGAAATTTCGAAATCTCGCAATTGATTAAACGCCTGCTGCTTTTGGTCCAGCTTTTCAGCGACAACTTCGGAATGCAATATCGCATTAGCACGTTCAACTCCATATAGGACGCCTTCTTCATCAAAGCCGGCAATAGCAAGAATACGAGTTTCGAGATTCCATGGTGAGACACCGGAGAAAATCGAAAAATGTCCCCGGTATTTGGGCCGATTTAAAAAACCCTTGTCCACCAATTCTGCAATTAACCGATTATCGTCACTTGTGCCTGCCGTTACGGTATGAAATAGTTCTTTGGGTGAATATTTTTGACTGGGCCACACCTCCACTAGATATGGTACAAACTGCTGCACGCATTTATTAAGCTCATCAATTGCGAACCTTTCAATTCCACAATATTTTCCGAAAAACAACTTCCATCTTGTACCCTGATAAATCTTCTGTGGCATACTATTTATTTGCTTTCTAAAAAAACAAACCAGTTAAAATATTAATTTGAATTACACAACGCTGATAATAGTGCTGGATAAGTTTGGCCGCATGAAGTACCTTCGCCTCTAACATGGACGCCAAACGTAATACTGTCGCCCACACAGGCCACTTTTTGCGGGTTCATCTGCTGCAACTGCAAAAATTCATGCACAGTTGCTGCTATTAATCTATAACCATCATAAGTTGGATGTACCCCATCCTTGGCATCACTGTTAGCAGAATTTCTGATAATGCTTTCCCTGTCAATACCTATATTACCGATTGCAGAAAATAATCTGTGAATATCTACCAGAGAAAGTTTCTCTTTCAAGGCCACGGCCTTAAGAGCGTCATTGTACTTTTTGACTTTTGTTTCGGGCGTTTGACCACCAAAGAATTGCGCCGGATGCCTTGCTAAAACATATTCCCCATAACAGGGAGGAATGGTTAATAGTATCAACTTAATATCTCGAGCCCGGACTAAGTCGGAAATCTTTTTTATATTATCAACATATTGTTCGAGTGGAATGGAGTTATTTGAATTCAGGCAGTCATTTGTTCCGACCATAAGAATGATCAAATCTGGCCTAGCCTTGAGGATATCCGCAAATCGATTTAAAACATCACGGCTATTCTGCCCACCTATGCCACAATTAAGAACCTCTACCGCAGGAGATTTAACTGTATTGCAATTTGGGTCTGCTCCAATCGGAAAAACCAAACAACTTAATAAAACAAAAAATAACCATGGTTTTAATTTGTAGTTTTGCATATCATATCACTTTTACAAAGTTTTTGGTGCGATTCGATCAAAATTTCTGGGTAGATTCTCGCTATCAAAGTCATAAAGAATGACTGATGAAGCAAATTCCCTGAATCAACATAATAATATGGTTTTGGATAGATCGAGTAGTTGCCTAATTCGCCGGGATGTAACGTGTTTATGTGTTCAGGCACTAGATTTGATTCTGGATTTGTGAATTCCAACAAAATCCCTAGCTGCTCCGCGGCGTGCTTGAACAAATTTGCTTTTAAACATGCGTAAATTATAACCGGCAGCGTCCCCAATTGGACTCCAAAACCTGAATATTTATTTTCAAGCAGCTTGTTCTGTTTGAATACAAGATCAAAATCATAAATCCAATAAGTCCGCTTTATTTTAGAATCTTTATTATATAAAGATTGTTGAAGAAACTGAAGATTTTCACACAATACGTCATCGAAGGAATCAAAGAGCCAGAAAGGTATTGGTGTCATCCAGGCAACGGCGGCAGTTAAGCGATTCCCGTTTTCAGTAAGTCCAAATGAAAAAGTGCGATTACGGGCATCCCACAAATGTTTACGAATACCATTTTGAATAATATCCCTGCCCGCCGCACTATATTTCTGAGACAACTCATCATGCCCCATAAGTTGCGCAAGTTCTGAAGCGGCAAGCAAACCTTTTGCGCAAACACAGTTTAAATGAAGCGGGTATCTAATCGGCATTTTTTCGTAACCAGGTATATGAGCTTCTTCCATTCCCCAAATAAGGCTGAATTTAGGGTCGAACTTATCAAGCAGGAAATCGGCAGCAACTTCAATCTTACACCAATTTTGTTTCAGCCAACTATAATCATTTGACCCTTTGACGTATTCTGAAAAGTGCCACAACATATAGCCAACATTATCAGTTTCAGACCAGCCTGGAAATTCTGAGTAGTCGCGTACGTCATAGCAATGAAGCCAGCTTCCATCAGGTCTTTGGCATCTGAGCCAGAAATTGCAGAATTTTTTTACGCGGTCGAACTGGCCCAAAACTAATAGCGGCTCTATAATATAAGTGCGAGGCCAACACCAGGGCCAATACAATTTGCGTCCACCATCTACCCGTGAATCAGATTCAACGATTCCTCCCGTAGTGTACTGGTCCTGCCGCCAATAAATCGATTCAAGGCCTGCAAAACACATCTGTTTGAGTTTAGGCTTGTGGACGTCGAATATTTTCCTAGCCTCATCTCGTGCGTTTTTGTTCAGACTGCTGTTAAGTGAATCCATGATAAGCATACAATCCTTACTTTTGCAATTTATTAGTGAGATACATTACCGTTCAATAATCTTGATAATCTGCTGTGAGGTTATAACAAGATAGTCCGCATCTTCCTGTGAAATCCTTTTACAGCAAAGGGCGTTCACTGATTTAATAAATGCTTGCAGTGAATTTACGGCCGCGGTGTCATTATTCTTATTGTCATCCTTAAATTTTTTCAAAGCATCATTTATTTTTGCATGCAGACTTACACAAGCGCCTTTGTCGATAGGCATCGCCTCGATTACCTCGCCTAATTCTATCAGCAAATCGACAGGCCCAGGCGCCTCGAAAGCGCCCATGTCTATCCTGTTATTTCTCACGCGAGGATTGCCGCCAAGATCAGTATCACAAGCTTCCGCGATATAATTCGGATCGCCTGCATTGATGCAAGGTGAATCTGGCAGAAGATGATAATCTCCGCCCACCCAGTAATCATCCCAGTAGCTTGCGGGGGTGTTGTTATCATGCAAAATTCCTCTCTCGGTAAAACATGGATCGCCGTCAATATTGCCCTGACCCCAGGCAATATTAACATCATTCGGCGCAGACACCGCCGCTAAGCCACCTTCGATGTTCGAATATCCAATCTCCATACTCACATTGTCTAACCCGCTGCCGCTCACTAAAATCTCATAATTGGGCCCAGCCAAATTTGAAATCACAGAATTTTGCAATGACAGTTTCGCGTCCGGCTCCGAGCATTGCCATGTTATTCCTCGTCCCTTTGTCTTTACAGTATTGGAATACTTGTACCCCGGTGCTGCAAAATTATCTGCTATCGTGCTGTTTTCTATACAAATTTTCTTGCAGACTGGCCCTGCGGCAATCCCGCTTCCTGCATTGCCCGCTATCAGGCAGTTTTTAATATTCACTGTAAC